>NZ_JAJAFZ010000001.1:0-216264 GCF_025384895.1 Photorhabdus kayaii | reverse complement strand
TCTCAGCCCCAGAGGCGCACCGGGCTGCGCCCGCTGCTGTCAGTCGCGGTGCCAAAACCGGCCGCCGCAGTCGCCGCCGTCCGTGGCGGCTCCGGGGCGAAAATCCGCCTTAAACCGTTGTCGGTCCGCCTGTTAAGGTCAACCCCCCTGAAAGCAGGCCAGCGAGCTGGCCGCGGTTTATTACCCCCGCCCAACCCTGCTGCACTGGCTGCGTCCGGCTCGCAGTCGCGGGCTCCTTGCTCGTCTCCGTACTCGCCATCTCCGCCCCGTCCGCCCCCGCGAGCGGGGGCTCTCCGCTGAAATCCGTCGATAAGCGGGCTTCGCCAGCCCGCGCCCGGCCAACCCGCGTCAGCGGCGCAGGCAAGCTGCCCCGCCGCCACGGGTTATCGATAAAACCCGGTTCTGGCAGAAAAAGCGGGCCGAAACCCGATTATGACATCGGGGAAAAAGTGAGCTAAAATCGGCAAAGTGCACCTCTGGGTTTTGGGTTCGCGCGGGTGAGTGCAGTGAGGCGAAGTAGCTCTTTAACAGGTTGTTATTAAAGAAAAAATCCCGGCCAAAAAGTAGGGTCGTGTCGGGACAGTCCCTAAGACCCCCTTGGTCTTACTAGTTGCCCTGGAATAAAAGAAATTTCAAGGGGTGACAATCCTTATCAAACAAGGGTAGATCCAAGAATCCCAAATAGACCTGACCCCAAGTATTCAATAGACACAAGTACTTTCACTAGTGGCAAAATGACTGCTAATGGTGGTATCAGAAACAATAAAGAATTCTGGCAACAATGGAATAATTTACAACCAGATTCTTTGAGTAAAAGTAATATGTACCGAATAAAAGAGTTAGGATTATCACCTAAAATAGATAATCAATGGATTAAAGCGTTCCCAGAACATGTGAATTACAAAGGTGAAACATTAATTCACCATCATGTTGATTTTGGGCGTTACGCAATACCTGTCCCGAGTTCAACTCATGTTGGCAGTGGCGGTATATGGCATACAAAATAAAAAGGAGAATTTTATGTTACTAACGATCAAAGAAATAAGTGAACAATTAGATGAGAAATTCTCACTGTTAGGCGATGATTTTGATGATCTGAAATTATCTAAAAGATACAAACCGTTATTAGACGTTGAAATTTCAGAAAAAAAGCTGAATATCATATTCCCTAAAGAATTTCTGTCATTCATAAAAGACTATGATTTAGATAACCTTTCATTAGGAAACATATCATTTGGTAATGGTTCTGATTATCTTGAGATGATAGTAAATATTAACAGTGAGGGCACTTTTAATCATTGGTGGATTGGTGAAAATAGACCTAAAGAATTTATCGTTATAGCAATATCTGATCCTTACACCATATTACTAAACACTATTAATGGTGAGGTTTTTGTTATGACCAGTGAATCATCAATGGATGACTTTGAACAAGTTTCAGCTAATTTTGAATTATTTATCAGAGGCGTTGGAACTATTTTTTTAGGCAAAGAAACATCCACAAAAATCATTAAATATGTTGGTTCTCGAACAAATGAATTTTGGGAAGAAATAGCAAATTAAATGATGTTAAGGCCGAAAAGATCCTTGTGATCTTCCGGCCTTATTTATAATCTATCTTGGCGCATACCCACAGTAAGCCAGAGCAGATTGAAGCTTAGAGATCGCATCCTTAATCTGATACGCCTCCTCGTCATTTACGGCACAAGAGCGTATCTCCGCCCAGTTCAGCCGCTTCACCAGTTGGGCCAAGGCCAGTGCTTCAATGTGGGTTAACTGAATATCCTGCAAATGTTCAATCGCTATCGTCATATCATGCTCTCCCCTTAACCCACAAAACCGGTTATCAGTGCCCGCATCTGCTGCTTAATCGTAAACGTCCGGTGAACTCACCTTGCTCCTCTCATTCGGTTCATGCACGCTAGGTTTTTGTCTTAACCTTGTGAGGAACCATGAGCCGTAGCCGATATACCCCGGAGCAAAAACAACACCATGTGACCCAATGGCGCCACAGTGGCCTGACCCGAAAACAGTATTGTGAACAGCATCAGCTGAGTTTTTCCTCTTTCCGCGACTGGATTGCCGACAGTAACAAAATACCCCAACCTCTCAGCCAGACACTGCCCGCCCTCTTGCCGGTTTCACTCCAGCCTGACGACGCGCACACCGTCACCCTGCATACCCCAGACGGCTATGCCATCGCCTGTCCATTAACGCTGCTGCCTGACGTGATGCGGGTACTGGCCCGATGCTGAAACCGCAACAGCTCTTTCTGGTGCGAGAGCCCGTCGACATGCGCCGGGGTATTGATGCCCTGACCCAACACCTTGAGGGACTGAATTTGCGCTGGCAGGAAGAAGCCGCTTTTGTCTTCTGCAACAAGGCCCGCTCCCGCCTCAAGGTCTTGCGCTGGGACCGACACGGCGTCTGGCTGTGTACCCGCCGTCTGCACCGGGCCCATTTTGTCTGGCCGAAGCAGGGCGAACGTAGCTGGGGGATGACGCCCGCCCAGTTTGACTGGCTCATCCGCGGCATTCACTGGCAACAGATGACCCAACCCGTTCCGCCCGCGGACACTGGCACTGGAGATGGAGCCTTACTTTTATTATCAGGGAACCGTTGATACTTTTCCTGTCTCCGCCCAGAAGAGTATTATGTTCATCACTCTAGACGTGATATCTGACGGCTTCCACAAAAGCCATAAAAGCCGGCGAAGCCTGTCGCCGGTTGGGATAATAAAGATGAAATCCCTGAAAATATGGGCACCAGTCCGCTAAGACTTCTTTTAGTGTCCCGTCGGCAATGTAGGGTTTAGTTAAATATTCAGGGACATAAGCCAGCCCTATACCATCCAGTGCGCTATTTAAAATATGAATAGTACTATTTGAGGTAAATTGACCATTGACCCGAATATTCAGCTTTCTGCCATCTTTTTCAAATTCCCACGCGTAAACGCCGCCAGCAACTGAATGACGGACATTAATGCAACGGTGGTTTGTCAGATCATGAGGAGATTGCGGAATTGGATGCTGCTCAAAATAGGCGGGTGTCCCAACTACGGAGAGGCGCCAGTCCGGGCCAAGACGTACTGCTATCATATCCTTACTGATAGCTTCGCCAAGCCGGATTCCGGCATCAAACCGCTCACTGACAATATTCGTGAAACCGTAATCGATACTGACTTCCACGTTAATATCAGGATATCTGGCAAGAAATCTGGCAAGCATGGGCCTCAGGATCATCTGTACCGCATCGTCTGAGCAAGTGATCCGAATCGTACCCGCAGGCTTATCCCGAAGCTCACCTAATCTTTCAATTTCAGCGTTAATCTGCTCAAAAAGAGGACCAATAGAATGTAATAATCTTTCCCCTGCTTCTGTCGGTGCGACATTACGTGTTGTACGGGTTAATAAACGTACCCCGAGTCTTTCTTCCAGAGCTTTAATGGTGTGGCTGAGTGCCGATGGCGTGACGCCCATTCTTGCCGCGGCCTTTGTAAAGCTTTGCTCCCCTGCCACTAACAAAAATGCTTGAAGATCGTCCATCTTGAAACCTCAATTGTTGAATTTTTCTCATAAAAGAATGCTAATTATAACGTCTAATCAAAGAAACATTATGCAATTAAGATCTACATGAGTTTGATTATCGCCATAGCTGTTTGGGATGCATAAAACACGTCATTCCGTTCTGCTATCAGATGAATGCCGGAGAAAAATGAAAACGGTTAATACTGATGTAAGGTCATACACGCATTCAACCCAGCCTCCTGCATGGGGAGCGGTCTTTTCCATGGCTCTCTGTGTTGTTGTACTGATTGCGTCAGAATTTATGCCCGTCAGCTTGCTGAGTCCAATCGCACAGGACTTGCAGATGAGCCAAGGGCAGGTAGGTCAGGCTATTTCAGTTTCAGGTTTTTTTGCTGTGCTGACCAGCCTGCTGAATACTCCCCTGACAGGTAAATTCGACCGGAAAAAAGTGCTGCTGAGTTTCACGCTACTTCTGACAATATCCGGGATGATTGTGACACTGGCCGCTAGTAACGTGGAGTTCATGGTCGGACGGGCTTTATTGGGCATCGCCATTGGTGGTTTCTGGTCAATGGCGACGGCGACCGTGATGAGGCTGCTTCCACCTGATTCTGTTGCGAAAGGGCTGGCTCTGATAAACGGCGGCAATGCGCTGGCGGCGACCATTGCAGCTCCGCTGGGTAGCTTTCTGGGACAGTATATTGGCTGGCGAGGTGCCTTTTTTATAGTGATCCCACTTGCCATACTGGCATTTGTCTGGCAATGGCGGGGGATTCCTGCGATGGAAGCCAGTAAAAAAAGCGAAGCAGTTAATCCATTCAGGTTGCTGAAAAAAACGCAGGTTGCCTTGGGTATGGCTGGCATTATGTGGTTATTCATGGGTCAGTTCGCTGTTTTTACCTATTTGCGACCGTTTCTGGAAACGATTACTGGCATCAGTGTTACTGAATTATCCCTCATACTCCTTCTGTTGGGTGCTAGTGGTTTGGTTGGAACATACTTCATCGGATTGTTATTAAAAAAACGGTTGTTTGCCTACCTGATTGCTATCCCTCTCGCGATGGCAGTGGTTGCGGTAGTCCTTACCATTTTCGGCAGTTCTGGCATGGCGGTTGCGGCGTTACTGGCAACTTGGGGATTAGTCGCCACGCCAGCACCAGTTGCTTGGGGACTCTGGTTGAGCCGCGTACTGCCGGATGATGCGGAAGCTGGTGGTGGCCTCATGGTCGCGACTATTCAGTTGGCTATTACGCTGGGAGCCAGTTCCGGTGGAGCAATGTTCGATGTCATGGGCTGGAAAAGTCCCTTCGTCTTTGGCGCGGTATTACTGTCGTTATCTGCCATTTTTACCTGGGCTGCACAGCATTCAGCCCATCCTGGCGTTATTGCTCATGGGTAAACATGGGTAATAGCAGAGAAAGCAGAGTTCGGGTTTATACGCCCAGGCAATGGTAGAGCGTGGTTTTGTCACTTTGGCTTGGGATGCATCCTATAACGGCGAGAGTGGCGGCGAACCTCGTTCGATTGCCTCTCCAGAAGCTTTTGTGGAAGACTTCAGTGCCGCTGTTGACTTTATTGGCACCCGCTCATTTGTTGACAGAAATCGCATTGGTGTCATTGGTATCTGCGGGAGCGGAGGGTTTGCACTCAGTGCTGCGGCTGTTGATCCTCGTATGAAGGCCATAGTGACTATCAGTATGTATGATATAGGCCGGGATCGCCGTCAGGGATTGTGGGACACAATGACCAAAGAGGATAGGGTCAAAGCACTTGAAGACATTGTTCAGCAGCGTTACGTCGAATTTGAAGGTGGACAGAAACGCTATGTTATAGGGACTCCAGAAGAAATTACCGCCGAGTCACCGGCTGTCGCTCGCGAGTTCTATGATTACTACCGGACGCCGAGGGGGTACCATCCTCGCTCAACAACAGCAATGTCTCTGACCAGTAACCCGGCATTAATGAATTTCTTTCCGTTCTCTCAAATAGAGGCAATCTCGCCCCGTCCGATTCTGTTCATTGCGGGTGAAAAAGCTAATTCCCGTTATTTCAGCGAGGATGCTTACAAATTGGCCGCTGAGCCTAAGGAGCTTTACATTGTTTCCGGCGCATTGCATGTGGACTTATATGATCGGACGAAATTCATTCCATTTGACAAGATTACATCATTTTTCACTGATAATTTAAAATAAGATAATAACAAACTAAAGGTGCATTTAGCGCCTTTAGTTCAAGCCGTTTGCTATCCCTTTCCCTATAAATGATGCGGAATAAGTTCATATTATCCTTGACTGTCCGTGACATATCCTAATCGATTCAGGTAATTCAGTATTTTTAATCAGTGATCAAATTAGTTTTAACTTGTACTGATCTTTTTTCTATTTACGTTAACGATATTATTTTAATTCCTTCTATTAAAATAATTCCTAATAAATTGTTTTTCAACTTAATCTTATATTTTGTATAATTTGTCGCATTGAATGATTTTTTAAATATTGAATAGGTCGCATTTTGGATTAATATCATGTCTATTATTTAAAATAGGCAGCTAATTTTCATGACATTTGCCAAAATAAAATTTTTTATAATTAAATATACAAGCGTTTAGTTTATATTTAAAAATACTTAATGTTGGTAGATTCACATAATAAATAAAAATAATGATTTCAATTTTAATAATGAAGCTCAGCGTTTGCCAATGAAAATTGCAGAAAATCAAATGAGATTATACCCTATGGATTTCAAGATGCATCGCGACGGCAAGGGAGTGAATCCCCGGGAGCATAGATAACTATGTGACCGGGGTGAGCGAGTGCAGCCAACAAAGATGCAGCTTGAAAGATGACGGGTATAGTCAATTTTCTTAACTGGATAGTTAATTTTATATTAAGTTATCATCAAATTGTTCACTTCTTTTGTTGTTTTGGTTATCGGTTTACTCTGGTTTTTGAAAGTTAAATTCGGTCAAATTTTATTTTATATTTGAATAGATAAATTTCATGCGTTATTAATGAATAATTATTTATTTATTCGTTTCATCTATATGTAGTAGATTTAATTTATTCACTGTTTATTCCCTATTTATTCATTAAATGTGCATAGACAATGCATAAAAATACTTTTTGGAATTTTGAACGAGATCAAAAAGTATTTTTTTTGTGTACAACTTGTGTTGACTTTGTTAAGTGTGGGCAACAGTATCTGTCTAATGGCTGAGCAACTCTGTTTTAGGAAATAGTCATGGGATTAATAAGAATAATATTAAATAGATCCTGTAATCTTATTATCTTTAAGGCTTTTTAGGTTTCAGTTTGGTAAACCTTTTACTCGGCATACATTAAATAAGGTGTGTAAGTGTGAGATGAAAAATGATGCTGGGCATATTACTTTCTCTCGTCCGCGTACTCTCTATTTTAAGGGGAAATGATCTATGTTAGAAAATATTCAGAGAAGTTGGTTTGATCACTATATGGTGCCCTGTTTCTCTCCTGCTAAGTTCATACCTGTTCGGGCCAAAGGTTCGAAAGTATGGGATCAAGATGGTAAAGAATATATCGATTTTGCCGGTGGAATTGCCGTTAATTCATTAGGGCATGCACATCCTGAATTAAAGGATGCGTTAATTTCTCAGATTGATAAAATATGGCATATAGGTAATGGTTACACCAATGAACCTGTCCTGAAATTAGCAAAAAGACTCGTGGAAAATACTTTTGCTGATAAAGCGTTTTTCTGTAATTCAGGAGCGGAGGCTAACGAAGCAGCATTAAAGTTAACCAGAAAATATGCCGCTGATAAATATGGAAAAAATAAGAATGAGATTATTTCATTTAAAGATTCTTTTCATGGTAGAACATTATTTACCGTTACAGTAGGAGGGCAGCCAAAATATTCACAAGATTATGCTCCTCTTCCGCAAGAAATTACGCATCTTCCTTATAATAATTTATCTGCGATCAGAGAACATATTTCTGAAAATACCTGTGCGGTTATTGTCGAACCTATTATCGGTGAGGGCGGTGTTATTCCCGCAGATCCTACATTCTTGCAGGAATTACGTACCTTATGTGATCGTTTTCAAGCGCTGCTTATTTTTGATGAAATTCAAACTGGGGTGGGCCGTACAGGATACCTTTATGCTTATCAGGAATATGGTGTCGAGCCTGATATTCTTACCAGTGCTAAAGGTCTCGGTGGCGGTTTTCCTATCGGCGCTATGTTAACAAAACAACATATTGCAGCGGTTTTTCAACCTGGAACGCACGGTACCACGTTTGGCGGTAATCCTTTGGCGGCGGCAGTTGCCAATAAGGTGCTTTCTATTGTTAATCAAGCGGAACTGCTCACCGGCGTTTTACAACGTCATGATTACTTCATGGATAAATTATCGAAACTGAACCAGCGTTACCAAATATTCAGTTGCTTGCGAGGTAAAGGGCTGCTTTTAGGTGCTGAATTGGATAAGGCTTGGCAGGGTAAGGCGAAGCAATTAACTAACTTGGCAGCAGAGGAGGGATTAATTGCTTTGATCGCGGGTCCAGATGTGTTGCGCTTTGCGCCAGCCTTAAATATCGAATTTGCTGATATTGATGAAGGTCTGGTTCGTCTTGAAAGCGCCATCATGCAGTTTGTAGGTTAATAGTAAATCGAAGGTGACGTTATGATGCTTTTCCGAGCTGTCCGGCATAGTGACTTAAATGGGGTTCAGTCTTTATCTCAACGCGCGGGTATAGGTTTGACATCTTTTCCTAATAACCTGGAGCAATTATGTTCACGTATTACACGTAGCGTTGATACTTTTGAGGGAAAACTGACCAGGGCTCAGCAGGGATTCCTTTTTGTGCTGGAAGATACCTGCGTGAATCGGGTGGCGGGTGTCAGTGCCATCGAAGTGGCGGTTGGGCTAGAGGAACCGTTTTATAACTTTCGGGTACAAAAAACCATTCGTTCATCACGTGAATTGGGGATTTATAAATCTATTGAAACGTTGACTTTGGAACAAGATCAGACCGGTAACAGTGAATTGTGTACTTTGTTCCTTGATCCGGAATATCAGAAGGGAAGAAATGGGGCATTTCTCTCCAAAGCACGTTTTCTTTTTATCGCCGCATTTAGGGATATTTTTTCTAAAATTATATTCGCTGAAATGCGAGGGGTTGCAGATGAGCAAGGAAATTCCCCTTTCTGGAATTCACTGGGACAACATTTTTTTGGCATTCCTTTTTCCCAGGCAGATTACTTAACTGGTATTGGGTCGAAAACCTTTATTGCCGAACTCATGCCCCTTCATCCTATTTATATCTCCTTATTATCTGCTGAGGCGCAGAAGGTGATTGGGCAGGTCCATGAGAAAACAGTACCCGCGCGGGCAATTCTTGAAAAAGAAGGTCTTATCTATCAAGGCCATATCGATATTTTTGATGGCGGCGCTTTATTACAGGCTGAGATTGACCGGATACGTGCGGTAAAAGAGAGTCGTCTCATTTCTGTCAGTAAAGTCGAATCAGTGACCAGAGATGATGGTGTTCCTTGCATCGTTGCCAATCAGCAGTTTAGTGAATTTCGAGCGCTTTTATTGAATGTGGCGTGTGACAGTAATGAACTTTTTTTAACAGCCGCAGAGATGGATGCACTTCAAGTAAGCGATGGGGATCAGGTGCGACGGGTTAGTCTCTTTCCAAAGGAAAATTAAGCATGAATTATAAAGCACATTACATTGGGGGAAGATGGATTGAGGGGCAGGGTGAGTCGATAACTAAATTTTCCCCAATAGATCAACAGATTCTGTGGCAAGCTAACAGCGCTGATGCTTCGCAAGTCAGAGCCGCTTGTCATGCTGCTCGTGAGGCGTTTTATGCTTGGTCACATTTGCCCGCCAGTGAGCGGATTAAGGTTGTTCAGACGTTTGCGGCTTTGCTGAATGAGGAGAAAGAAACGCTTGCTCGTGTTATCAGTCAGGAAACCAGTAAACCGTTATGGGAAACTCGGACTGAAATACAATCCATGATAGGTAAAGCGGCTATTTCTATCGAAGCGTGGGAACAGCGTACCGGTGAGTCAGAAACGATTATGCCAGACGGCCGTGCCTTACTGCGTCACCGTCCTCACGGCGTGATGGCGGTTTTTGGTCCATATAACTTTCCCGGACATTTGCCTAATGGTCATATTATTCCCGCGCTTATTGCGGGTAATACGCTGGTGTTTAAACCGAGTGAATTGACACCGATGACCGCAGAAGAGACGGTGAAACTATGGGAAAAATCCGGTTTGCCCGCAGGTGTGCTCAATCTGGTTCAGGGAGCACGCAATACCGGGACAGCATTGCTGGAGGATAAGCAGATTGATGGCGTGCTGTTTACGGGAAGTGCCAATACTGGCTTTCACTTTCACCGAGTGCTTGGCGGTCAGCCAGAGAAGATGTTGGCACTTGAAATGGGGGGAAACAATGCATTGATCGTCGATAGTTGCGACGATATTGATGCCGCTGTTTACACCATTGTGCAGTCAGCGTTTATCTCTGCTGGTCAACGTTGCACCTGTGCCCGCAGATTATTGGTCAAAAATGGTGCGCACGGAGATGCGGTGATTAAGCGTCTGGTGGAGGTGACAGAGCGGATCGTACCATCCCATTGGGATGCCCAACCTCAACCGTTCATTGGTGGAGTCATTTCTTTACAGGCTGTGCAGAATCTATTGGAAGCTCAAGATCGGCTACAAAAATTGGGTGGTATCTCTTTGGTTTCGCTGGAGCAATGCCAGCCGCAATCAACGTTGTTGACCCCAGGGATTATTGATGTTAGCCAAGTCGCTGATGTTCCTGATGAGGAGTATTTCGGGCCGCTGCTCATGCTTATGCGTTATGACACATTTGATGAGGCGCTAGCAATCGCCAATAACACCCGATTCGGATTGGCTACCGGTTTAATTTCGCCGGATGCTGCTCTGTTCCAACGTCTGTCGGAAGATGCCAGAGCGGGCATTGTGAACTGGAATAAGCCGTTGACTGGGGCTTCCAGTAAAGCGCCTTTCGGTGGCATTGGTGCGTCAGGAAATTACCGACCTAGTGCTTATTATGCTGCTGATTACTGTGCCTGGCCGATGGCATCTCTGGTTACCGACGAACTCACTTTACCTGAAACACTTGCGCCGGGGCTTCATTTCCCTGATTAACCGTTTAACGGGAGAGGTTTTCAACTTATATAATTTTTCCAGGGGGATTTATGGCTGGTTTTGAAGCAAATTTTGATGGGTTGGTCGGCCTGACCCATCACTATGCGGGGCTTTCTATGGGTAATAAGGCTTCGATTAATAATAAAGACAGCGTATCTAACCCGCGTAAAGCCGCGCTGCAAGGGTTGATGAAAATGAAAGCGCTGGCTGATGAGGGGTTTATTCAAGGAGTGTTTCCTCCTCAACAACGCCCTAATATTCCAGCCTTGCGTAATTTAGGCTTTGTGGGCAATGATGAGCAGATACTGCATAAAGCAGCCAAATATTCTCCGGTGTTATTATCAAAACTGAGTTCTGCTTCATCAATGTGGACTGCAAATGCGGCAACCGTGTCACCTTCGGCGGATAGCGCTGATCAGCGAGTTCATTTCACGGTAGCTAATTTAAACAATAAATTGCACCGTTCGTTGGAAATAGAAACGACGGCCGCTGCGTTAAAAGCCACTTTTGCTGATCAAAACTATTTTGTCCATCATCAGGCTCTTCCACAACATGAAGATTTTGGTGATGAAGGGGCGGCAAACCATAATCGCCTTGGCGGTGATTATGATACGCCCGGCGTACAGGTGTTTGTCTATGGCCGTAGCGCATTTCGTGGCGGCCCAATGCCCAAATGTTATCCTGCGCGGCAAACATTGGAAGCCAGTGAAGCGATTGCGCGGTTGCATCAGCTTAATCCGGCACAAACCGTTTTTGTACAGCAAAACCCGGTCGCCATTGACAGTGGGGTTTTCCATAACGATGTGATTGCGGTCAGCAACCGAAATGTCCTTTTTCACCATCAATATGCTTATCTTAATCAGTCTCAGGTTCTGACTGAAATTAAAGAGAAAATGGCGGTGTTGGGACAGAATTTTGTCACGATTGAAGTACCTGCTGAGCAGATCAGCATCAAAGACGCGGTTGATTCTTATCTCTTTAATAGTCAGTTACTGAGTAAAACCGATGGGAAAATGGTGATCGTTGTTCCTGAAGAGTGCCGCCAACATTCCGCTGTCTGGGATTATTTGCAGTCGCTGAGTGCACAGACCTCTGCACCAATTAATGAAGTTCGTGTTTTTGATTTGCGGGAAAGTATGCGTAATGGCGGCGGCCCCGCCTGTTTGCGTCTGAGGGTGGTACTTAACGATGCTGAATTTCGCGCTGTTAATCCCGCAACATTGATGAATACGCAGCTTCACCAGCGTCTGACCAAATGGATAGCGCACCATTATCGTGATGAATTATGTGCTAGTGATCTGGCCGATCCCCAATTACTTCGCGAAGTTTATACCGCGCTGGATGAGCTTACGCAGATCCTGAATTTAGGATCGATCTATGAATTTCAGCGCTAAATTGGAGCAGATATGGATCTGTTAACGTTATTGCTTGAAAAAAAACTTGCCGACCACCTGATATTTCCAGAAACAATAAATGCGCATTGGCTGGCAGAAGGGGTACTGCAATTGATTCCCGATGAAGGGGGAAATCGGTCTTTGGTGATTTCTGCCGGTATTCACGGTAATGAAACCGCGCCTATTGAAATATTGATTCAGTTACTTGCACAGTTGGCGGATGGCACGTTAACACTAAAAAATAACTTGTTGATCATCTTTGGTAATTTGCCTGCGATGCGTGTGAATCGACGTTATTTACATCATGATTTGAATCGCATGTTTGGTGGCCGTTACCTGAATTTTCCGCTAGGAAATGAGCGATCACGTGCGGCTGAACTTGAAGACGTTGTGAGTCGCTTTTTTGCTGAACCTTTGGTGTCGTCGATAAATATTCGCTGGCATATTGATCTGCATACCGCTATACGCGCTTCTCACCATGAGCAATTTGCCTTGTTACCTGCTCAGAATCGCCCCTTTTCTGCTGAATTTATGCAATGGTTGCATGACAGCGATATTGATGCGCTGGTTTATCATCGTGAGAAAGCCGGGACTTTCAGCCATTTTCTGAGTGAAAAGTTTGGGGCGGATAGTTGTACAATGGAGATGGGTAAAGCAATGCCTTTTGGGGAAAATGATTTAACCAAATTTCAAAAAATTACGGATGCGCTTTATGGTTTAATTTCTTTATCGCCAATAACAGCACGTATTAAATCTGAGCTGAAACATTACCAGGTAATTAATTCCATTATTAAGAGTCACGACAGTTTTCAACTTCATATCCCCGCAGATACCTTGAACTTTACTGAATTGCCAGAAGGGTTTGAAATCGCCAGCCAACAAGATCGCCATTGGAAAATTAAATTTCCGGCGAAATTTATTTTATTTCCTAATGCTGAGGTTGCTAATGGATTAAGGGCGGGACTGTTACTTGCTTTAAATAAAAAATAATTAAATAAATAAGGCATTATTCCATTTTCTTCCTGAAGCCGTGAAAACTTTTCTTCAGAAAGATTTAGCAGTCAACTGCTTCTTTGATGACGGACGGGTATTATCATGAAAAAAAATAATAAAACTCAACAAAACCTTTCGGCAGAGAAATTTGCTGATACACAAACGCTTCATAGAGGGCTGAGTGCACGTCATATTCAATTGATTTCCATTGGTGGTGCTATTGGCACAGGTTTATTTATGGGGTCAGGAAAAACCATTGCTGTATCGGGTACATCGATCATTATTACCTATGCGATTGTTGGTTTTTTTGTCTATATGGTGATGCGGGCAATGGGAGAATTGCTGCTGACTAAACTGAATTATCGCTCTTTTGCTGATTTTGTATCGGATTATTTAGGTACCAAAGCCAGTTTTTTTCTCGGCTGGACTTATTGGATGAGTTGGATTGTCTCTTGTATTGCTGATGTTGTTGTGTGTGGCGGCTACATTCAATATTGGTTTCCCGGTGTTTCTCTTTGGGTGCCCGCATTTATAACGCTAGGTTTACTGGGTACTTGTAATCTTCTTTCTGTCCGCTTATTTGGCGAAACTGAATTCTGGTTCGCCATGATTAAGGTAATTGCGATTTTAGCGCTGATTATTATTGGCGTTGGTATGGTGATGGTAGGCTGGCAATCACCGGATGGTATGATCGCCTCTGTGAATAATTTGACTGATCCATCGGTATTTTTGCCAAATGGTATTTTTGGTTTTTTTGCTGGTTTTCAAATAGCGATTTTTTCTTTTACCGGTGTTGAGTTAGTTGGCACGATGACGGCAGAAACAAAAGATCCGGAAAAGATATTGCCGAAAGCAATTAATTATATCCCGATGAGAATTATGATTTTCTATATTTTCTCCATGTTGAGTATCATTGCCGTCACTTCTTGGGGACGGATCTCCGCTGAAACCAGCCCTTTTGTGACATTATTTGCCTTGGCGGGTCTGCCTGCCGCTGCCGCAGTGGTTAATTTTGTTGCATTAACCTCGGCAATGTCTTCTGCTAATAGTGGATTATATGCTTGTACACGTATGCTTTATGGCTTATCAACGGAAAAAAACGCCCACCGGAAATTTAAAATTCTTTCCCGCAATACGGCGATTCCTGTACATAGTTTGATATTTTCTTGTTTCTGTATGGTGGTTGGTACGTCACTTTTATTTATCGTACCGAATGTCATGCAGTTATTTACTATGGTATCAACCGTTGCTTCGATTATGGTGATTTATAGCTGGTGTGTGATTTTGATTGCCTATTTGGTTTATCGTAAGAATTACCCTGATGTGCATAAACGTTCAATCTTTAAGATGCCTTTGGGGGTGTTAATGACTTGGCTGACTCTGACTTTTTTCATTTTTACTATAGTGGTAATGGTTTTTGACCCGGATACCCTGGTCGCACTTTGTGGCACGCCTTTATGGTTTATTTTGTTAAGTATTTTATGGCGCGTAAAGAAGAAAAATGAGGCACAGGAAGAACAACGTTATCAGATATCAAAAGAGAGTTTTCGTTCATAGACAGGAATGAAGAAATAACGAATTGAAACAGATAGGAAAATGGCTTTAATGGCGATTTCATATTAGCCGAAACGGCTCATTTGATTGCATGATATTCAACGGATACCAAACAATTAACTCAGGTGATAATCAAATCGTTTGGCGGGCCGGGACTTGCCTTTGCAGATATTTTAGTCAAAGTTGCGTTATTTCTTTTGACCTACTTACGATTGAGAATTTGTTAAACCTCATGACCTCGGTGCTTTTATTAAATTTTTAAATTAAATTTATTGATGATTTATTTTGTTTTTCGTCAAATTTTTTAATTTATTTTGAATCGTTCACCGATAATGTTCGATAGACAGGCTGGACGTCTGTCATAAAAAAACATCACGCTAAATAATGTCAATAATTAGCGTAGGGCAGCAGCATGACGTGGCTTGAATATGAGCACAATGATATGTTTGCAAAATGTAATTATGTAAATGGAATAGACTGTTATTATTGGTTTTTTGTGAGTTTAGCTAAAATAGAATTGATGGGAATCATGATATCGGCAGCGTTGATATTTGGCTGTTAAATGACCGTTTTAGTCAATGCCTTTGGTCTCTCTACAGCAAGGATATACAACATTAATCTTGGCTATTAGTGTATATTAAATAGTACAGGGTATAGATTAAACATTAACATTACTAATTGTTTGATAATAGATTATATGTAAATATATAATCTATTATCAATTGTCTACTGATAATTGATAACTGTTGTGGAGGCGGATGTTCATAGTGAGTGAAATTTAACGATCCACCAGGAAAATCGAAATGGGTCATACAGTTTCCAGAGCTATAACACAGCCTTTAAATTGCTAATAAAATCAATAATATTAATATAGGCACATATGCAGCAAATTAACATCTCAAACAGCCACCGTTTGGTTCAATCTGAGGCTGAGCTACTCGACCTTATTCTTGCCGAAGTAACTAATACTCCACATCCGGATCTCGTCATTATGGCAGGGCATTTCATGCTCTTTCTTGATGAAGAGCGAGGATGCCTTGTTCCGGGAGTCATCGAAGAAAATACGGCTCCTATGCGAGAAAAAATTGAACGACGCGTAGGAATTTTTCCAGGATATACTTGGGAACTTGGTGTTCGAATCGCAGAGCAGCTTAAACATCAATTCGAAGCGATAAAATTTCTGCTGCTCATCAACGATTGGCAATATGTTTCGCGCGACAGCGGGCCAGCATCTGAACTAAGACGTGCCTTCTATGAACAATTCTCCGCGCTTCCGGCCTCGTACAAATCTATCCTAGAGCGCAGTGGGCAATTTTCTGAGCAAAACATGCTCGCAAGCCGGAAACATCCTATTGCCTATCCGGAGACTTGGCTGAAATACCGATTCCAGAAAAGCGCCGATAAGTTGGTCAAAGCAGGGCTATTAAATCGCCGCGTTTTCGACAATGGCCCTGATGCCGGAACTGAAATTTCTCTTGTGGACGAAAACGGCGATTATCGACCCCTCATTACCTGCGGCGTTACCGGATGTGCGGGAGAGATCACCGAGATGATCTCCGAGGTCTACAACGCGCAACATCGTCTTCTGGTGATCTTCGCCCCCGGCGAATGTTTCCAACCGGTCAAAACAGGGGTAAGCACCGCGCTCTCTCTGTATGGGCTTTCGGGCATGAAGGTGATTGTTGCGGACCCCGGTGGAAGCGGAGAGATGCAGACACAAGAGATCTACTCGAAGCTTGTTAACGTTGCCGTCTTCACTTCCTGATGGGGAGTCGCTATGAATGTTAATGAAAACCCGACTGGCGTAATCTATCTGGATCATTGTGCTACGACACCATGCTTTCCTGAGGTCGTCGACATCATGCGATTCTATATGGAGCATGAATTCGGTAATTCTTCCTCCGCCCATGTGATGGGGCGTCGCGCCCGGCATGCGATAGAGAATGCCGCCCAACAAGTTGCGTCTCTCATCGGTGCTCGCCCAGAGGAGATCGCCTTTACATCGGGGGCCACAGAAGCCAACAATATTGCGCTTTTTTCAAGTTTTGCCCATAACGAATGCGCTCCTGCGGGAGCGCTACTTTGCCCTATCGACCACAAATCTGTGTTACTCGTCGGTAAGGAGTTGAGCCGTCGGGGGCTTGCTGTCGAGTACATGTCAGTTGCCGCCAATGGCCGGGTACAACCGGAAGATGTCATGACTAAACTGACCGCCGACACCCGTATCGTCAGCGTTGCTCATGTGAATTCTGAGCTGGGTACAGTTCAGCCGGTGGATGAAATTGCTGCAATCACGCGTCGGTCAGGCGCTTGGCTACATGTGGATGCCGTCCAGTCTGTCGGCAAAATTCCCATGAACGTCAAGGAAACTGGAATTGATATGCTTTCGTTTTCCGCCCACAAAATGCGGGGACCGAAAGGCGTTGGGGCACTCTTCGTCGATGCGCGTGTTGCGGGGCATTTGAGGCCCTTCATCTATGGCGGCGGCCAGAATCATTTGCGCAGCGGTACCTTGCCAACGCCGTTGATTGTCGGGTTTGGTCTTGCGTGTCAGATGATTCAGTCAACCCTTATGCAACGCCAGGCAAAAGTCACTGCATTGAGAGACTATTTTATTACTCGCCTTCGTCAAAGGGTGCTGAATGCCGTGTTGAATACCGATATCTCTTGCAGTTCCCCATACATCGTGAACGTTCAGTTCGAAGGTATCGCTTCGGAGGCGCTAATATCCGGGTTGCATCAGGTGGCTATATCGTCAGGTTCAGCCTGCAATTCTGCGGAACTACAGCCTTCACACGTGCTCACTGGCATTGGCTTGAGCTCGGCTCAGGCTAATGCGTCGGTTCGGTTCTGTTTTGATCCGGATCTCGATAATGCGATACTGGATGCCGCAATTGAACACCTTGTCTTCCGATTAAATTCTATTCGCTAGGAGCATTATCTATGACTATGCAAACTTCCTCCCCAAGCCCTGGCACTGGTTTTTACGAACGGGCTTTCGGTAGTTTCTCTGCGGAAGCGGTATCTGAGGTACGCAAAGAGACCTATGGCGAAGACCTGGGGCAGAACAACTGGTCCTCTGCTGATGAGTTTAGAAAGTTCTCCCAATGGCTTCAATTATCTGACAGCTCGCATGTGCTGGATGTATGTAGTGGGTCTGGAGGGCCGGCTCTGTTTTTGGCAAGGACCAGCGGCTGTAGCGTGACGGGGGTTGACATTCATCCTCATGGCCTCCTTACCGCCCGGCAACTTGCGGCAGATTTCGGACTGGAAGATCGAAGCCACTTCGTCGACAGTGATGTTCGTCAGCCTCTGCCATTTCCTGACGGCACTTTTGATGCATTATGGTGCATCGACTCAGTAATTCATATTCCGGATCGATTGGCCTTGCTGCGCGAATGGTGCCGGCTACTGAAACCGGGCGGACGGTTCTTGTATACCGATCCTACTTTGGTAACGGGTATGCTGAGTAAAGACGAAATCGTGATACGTGGCATGCCGGGTTATTTCCTCTATAGCCCGCTTGGGTTGAACGAGCGTTTAATCAGCGAGGCGGGTCTTTGCCTCGAAAGGCAGGTGGATCTTACCCAAAGCGTTGTTGAACTTAGTGAGCGCTGGCGTGCCGGGCGTGAGAAGCGCAGGGAGCAATTTATTGCAATAGAGGGTGAAGAAGCGTTCGAGCGGATGCAGAATTTCTTGTCCACCACACAATTAGTCTCAATCGAAAGGAGGCTGTCGCGCATGGCCTTTATTGGTTATCGCCCGTAATATCTCTTACCTCTTTGCCTTATTGGGCAAGGAGGTATCTTACGCATTTTATCTGAATAATGGTGTTAACCTTCGGTCAGCTCTCAACTTTACTGTTTCTGGTTAGACGACACATCATGTCTGCTATTCTCCAGATTTCCTTAAATAAATAATTATTAGTATTTATTATCAATGGAGCTTTTATGAATTATTGAGATATTATTACAATGATGAGATAATATTCTTTAGATTATTATGGTATAAAAAAACGAATAATTATTTTATCTTTTCTATTGTTGTAGTTATTTTTATTTTATGTTGCTGGTATATTATTGTCATGTTGTTTTTTATATGTAAATGACATATTTTTTAATTTAATTATATTGGAATTTGTTTTTGTTTTTTACAGTTAAATAATCTACCTTGTTTGCGACAGATGATAACAATGAAGATTAATATATTGGTTAATTTATTATATATTGTCTGTAATAGTGTTTTTAAATCAACATATAATGATGAAATCTATTTTCATTTAATTAGATATCAAAAAAACAAATAAAGCAAGGATAAAAATATGAGTTTTAATAAAAAGGTTTTACTTATTTCCCCGCTTTTATTAGCGATGAGTAGTGTTAGTATGGCATGTATGAAAGATCCGGAGAACATTAGAAATCAGGTAAAAGATGCAATAACTGCAAATGGATTGGCAAAAACCAAAGTAATGTCTTTATACACAAATTGTGTTCTTAGAGTTAAAGACAACACACCAAATAAACTTACGCTAAAGAGTAGTAAAACCTCAAATAGTGATAATGAGGCAGAAAAATCGATGTACTGGTATCGAGGAATGGAGATAAAGGAATATCAAACATTTGATAAGAATAGGAACGAGAAAATTTCTTGCGTTCAAGAAAACAGTTTCTGTGGAATTGCGCCTCAATTCACTTACTCACAAAGTTATCTAACGAATAAAAAACCAGGTGTTGTTATTGAATTTAAGACGGAAAAGGCTGGCTGGTTATATAATGACTTTACAACTAAACATGGATGTAAGACTAAAGCTGAAGGTGGAGGAACGTATGGGCTTGGTGTAACAGGAACATCGGCAAGTTGTGATTCTGCATATAAGCAACGCGGAATAGGAAATATATTTAATGAGTGGTTATCAAAGAATAAAGTACAAGCCCAAGTCGCGTATGTATTATTAAAGAAACAGAAAAAATAAGCTTATTTGTGCTGAAACCATGCAATTATCAATCTTGAATATACGCAGATAACTATAAAGGTAAGGTGCCGCATATATGCGGCACGATTAAATTGTTTTTTGTATTTAATTGTGTTCAGTTAGATAGCAGAAAAATTTTCATTGAAAAATATTTTACAATAGTGATAAATAATTATTTGATTTTTATGTATTTTATAATCGAGCATAATTGCAATCTTGTGAAGGTTATTTAGATTGTTATGATATAAAAAATCAGTGGTTATTCTGTTATATATATAACAGTGAATGTTGATAAGTTGCTTATTTTATATATTGTTGAAATTTTTCTATATTTGTTCTTATATGTTTAAGTAAGATATTTTTTAGTTTAATGATTCTGTAATTTGTGTTTTTTAATTTAATAACCTATCCTTACTTAAGGAAGGAAATAATAATCGATTGAATTAAATGATTTATATTGTAATGCTCTATTGTTATTAATTTATTATTTACGACTGAATTGTGATTTGAATTATTATTTATGCCGTAAATTAAATATTAACTTAATAATAACGAAATTTATTTTTGTTCCATTTCGTGCTAAAACCATAAATCAAGTAAGGAAAGAAATATGAATTTGAATAAAAAGGTTTTCTTTATTTCTCCGTTTTTATTAGCTATGAGTAGTTTCAGTATGGCTTGTATGCAAGATATGGCGGAAATTAGGAATCAGGTAAAAAATGCAATAACTGCAAATGGATTGGCAAATACCAAAGTCATGTCTTTATATGAAAATTGTGTTCTTCGAATTGAAGTCAACACAGATTATAAATTTACACTAGAGAGTAATAAAACTGTAAATAGTGATAATGAGATAGGAGAATCGATGTACTGGTATCGAGGAATGCATATAAATGAATATCAAGGATTTGATAGGAATAGGAATGAAAAAATTCCTTGTGTTCAAGACAACTCTTTCTGTGGAATTGCGCCTAAATTCACTTACTCAAAAAGTTATCTATCCAATGATAAACCAGGTGTTGTGATTGAATTCAAAACAGAAAAGGACGGGTGGCTATTTAATGAATTCACAACTGAACATAAGTGTGAATATAAAGGGGAAGCTGGAACATTATCGTATGGGTTAGGTAAAAAAGGATCGAAGTGCAAGGCTCCTCCTCAATATAATACAGGAGTTGAATTTAATAAATGGTTATCAACGAATGAAATACAAGCTCAGGTTGCTTATGTATCATTATCGAAAAAGCTCAAAAAATAGGACTTAACATCTATTCTGTTACCCTGTAATTATTAACCTTAAATTTTTTCAGATAAATAAAAAGGCTGAATCCAGTGAAGTACAGGATTCAGCCTTTATCAGTCATTAATCTGCTACGGATAAGAAACGGTTACGCTTCTCCTTGTACCGATTGAATCGCAGTCAGTACAACAGTGTAAATGATATCGTCTACCAAAGCGCCGCGGGACAAATCGTTCACCGGCTTGCGTATACCTTGCAGTATTGGCCAGCAAGGGCTGGTTGGAAGAAGAGTATAATTATGAAATAACTTCTTTAGAAAATTAGTAAATAAAATTTTGTATTATTTAGTGATTATTGTATATCGGTTATACTGTGTTTTTAATAAATAACAATTAATAAGCGTAAGAAGTTATAAAAAATAAAAATACAACTTTGATTTATAATTTCATTAAAGTCACAAAATATAATAATATAGAATCTTAAAGTGTGTTTTTGTTCTGGTAATTACTTTAATAACTGATAATATAGTTTAAAATACATAATTAAATTAAATTAAATTAAATTAAATTAAATTAAAATAACTAAAGGTATAAAAATGGAATGTAATCTAGCTGTAGAAAAAAATAAAAAGATGATTTCATCGGATACTGTACAAAAAAATAAGGAAATTAACTTATTTATATTTAATGAACATCAAGCTAACCTGCTTCACTATTTTTCCGAAGATATTGCTAAACGTGGTGGTCCACAGGTTAGCGGAATTAGAATGATTGTGGTACAAGCTGGTATTGAATTAAAAAAAATATTTTCAGAAATCCAACAAGAAGTGATTAGAGTATATTCTGATGGTTTAATGTCCGCTCTAGTTTTTGAAGGGATGAAAAAAAGTTACCAATGATATACTCCCTGATAAATTACCCTCGTTTTCTTCACTAGATAATCAATATGCTATCCTTTATTTGGCGGCTCGTAATCAAATCTTACTGGAACTTGTTGAACATAGAGCTTTTGCATATGATATTGAAAATTATGGTAAAATAGTGCGTCTGGTTGCTCATTTTAAAGAGGGAGGTTTGCAGGATATTGATTCTGAAAATAATAGAGTAGAATTAAGTTCTCATTCAGGCTTATCCCTTGGCCCTCACACCGAAGGACCATATTGGAGCGCAGTGAAAGTTAAAAATAGTCACTCTCCTTCACCGTCTTCTTTGATTTTATCATCAATGTGGAATCCTCTAATGGAACCTACATTTGTTATTCCAATGCCTGAAGTATTAGAAAGGGTAGGTGCAACTAATGTTTTGGCACTGTCGTCATACAACTTTAATTTTACATATAGTGACTCTTATGCCGACGAAAAGGGAGAAGATGGTAAGGGGGTATCTATAATAGATTTTAATGAAAAATTCTCTTTCTCTATCCGATATAACTCCTACCGTTTTTCTGTTGATGAAAAAGCCTCAGATGTTGTCAAGAAAGCATATGAAATATTTTGTCAGGCAGTTAACGATGCTATACCGTATCGATATGTATTAACACAGGAATCTGCAATTGCTATTAATAATTATCGAGCATTACATTGTCGGGATATAGTAAAGGATAATCGTCGATTGTTAGTTCGGTTGTTTGGTCTTGCAAAATATGCGGAAGGAGTTGTTATCTCAGATGATCCTTTATTGCTTAAAGGCTAAATAATTACTCGTTGTATTATTACAATGAAATTTAATAAAGTATAGTTATATTTAATTTTTTGTAATGCTATATTAAATGGCACTTTTAAAGTTCTGCACTAATACTTTTTGGTTTTTTTGATCGGATTTGTAAGTATGTCACATTCTTTTGCAAAAAGGGTTGACTGAGTGTGAAGTACAATCATGAAATTCTATTGAATAGCTTGCATTATTAATAATTTAAGCTATTTTAAAACGTTTAATAATATGTGGAATCATTATGGAATGGGACCTAATAGGCATACTAGCGACTATTGCTTTTTTGGCAGGTTTTTTTGATGCAATAGCTGGTGGAGGAGGATTAATAACATTGCCCGCGCTATTTCTAGCAGGAATAGAACCTATCAGTGCTATGGCTACTAATAAATTTCAAGCAACTTCAGCTAGTATATCAGCTACTGTAACTTTTGCGCGTAAAGGGTTAATTGAGTGGAGAAAGTCAGTATTTTTAATAATTTTTAGTGTATTAGGAGGAATTAGTGGTGCATTATTTGTCACTGTGGTGAGTAAGAGAATATTAGAAGCTTGTGTGCCAATATTATTAATTGTCGTCGCAATTTATTTTATCTTCGCTCCGAAACTTAGTGGGATAAGTAATAGGAAAAGAATATCTGTATTGTTATTTTCATTTTTAGTCGCCCCGATACTTGGTTTTTACGATGGCATTTTTGGCCCAGGAACGGGTTCTTTTCTCATGATGAGTTTTATGTTCTTCTGTGGCCTTGAGATGATGCGGGCAATGAGTTTTACTAAATTAGCAAATGCTTCATGCAATATTGGTGCATTGTTTATTTTTATCACTAAAGGCGTCATTATATGGCCGTTAGCCTTAGCAATGGCTATCGCGTCCTTTGCTGGAGCACAGTTAGGAGCTCGTTGTGCTGTTAAAATAGGCCCTCGTTTAATAAGGCCGATGCTGATATTGGTATGTTGTGTGTTAGCGATTAAACTTATTAGTACTGAAAATAACCCGCTACGGATTATGATCCTTAATCTTCTATAAATTGTACTGAATTAAAACAAATCACCAGGCGGACTGAATTGTGTCCAATTTCATCAATTAAGATTGGTGTAGCATTTATACCCTATGGATTTCAAGATGGATCGCGACGGCAAGGGAGCGAATCCCCGGGAGTATAGATAACTATGTGACTGGGGTGAGTGAGTGCATCCAACAAAGAGGCAGCTTGAAAGATGACGGGTATATAGTGCAGAAGAATAAATTCAAAGGTCTGAACCTTATTAAGGAGGTCAGACCTTGATTAATTTAAGTGGGGCGCGTGCAAGAAACGGTTACGCTTCCCCCTGCGCTGATTGAATCGCAGTCAGTGCAACGGTGTAAACAATATCATCTACCAGAGCGCCACGGGACAAATCGTTCACCGGCTTACGCATACCTTGCAGCATTGGCCCGATGGAAACCAGATCCGCAGAACGTTGTACCGCTTTGTAGGTGGTGTTACCGGTGTTCAGATCAGGGAAGATGAATACGGTAGCTTGACCGGCAACCGGTGAGTTTGGTGCTTTGGATTTCGCTACGTCTGCCATGATTGCGGCGTCATATTGCAATGGGCCATCAATGATCAGATCTGGACGTTTTTCCTGCGCCAAACGGGTTGCTTCACGAACTTTCTCAACATCACTGCCTGCACCGGAGTTGCCGGTAGAGTAGGAGATCATGGCAACACGCGGTTCAATACCGAATGCTTTAGCTGAATCCGCCGATTGAATGGCGATTTCAGACAGTTGTTCAGCAGTCGGATCTGGGTTGATTGCACAGTCTCCGTAAACCAGAACCTGTTCTGGCAATAGCATAAAGAATACGGATGATACCAGCGAGCTACCCGGTGCAGTTTTGATTAACTGCAATGGTGGACGGATGGTGTTTGCCGTGGTGTGTACCGCACCGGAAACCAAACCATCAACTTCGCCCTGTTCCAGCATCAACGTACCCAGAACAACGTTGTCTTCCAGTTGTTCACGCGCAACGACTTCGGTCATGCCTTTGTTTTTACGCAATTCAACCAGACGTGAGACATAACGCTCACGTACAGCAACGGGATCAACAATTTCAATACCCGCACCCAGTTCTACGCCTTGAGCCGCGGCAACACGACGGATCTCTTCTGGATCACCCAGTAGAACGCATTGTGCGATACCGCGATCAGCACAGATAGATACCGCTTTCACAGTACGAGGTTCGTCACCTTCCGGCAGAACAATGCGTTTGCCCGCTTTGCGCGCCAGTTCTGTTAATTGATAACGGAATGCGGGTGGAGAGAGGCGGTGTGGGCGCTCAGAGTTTGCTGTCAGGGAGTCGATCCACTCTTTGTTGATATGGTGTGCGACGTAGTTTTGCAGTTTTTCGATGCGTTCACGGTCATCCGCCGGGACTTCCAGGCTGAAACTTTGCAGGCTCAGGGAAGTCTGCCAAGTGTTTGTATCAACCATAAAGACTGGCAGGCCAGTGTTGAAGGCACGTTCACACAATTGCTTAATCGGCTCGTCGATGGCATAGCCACCGGTCAGCAGAATTGCACCGATTTCAACCCCATTCATAGCCGCCAGACAGGCTGAAACCAGAACGTCTGGACGATCAGCCGAAGTGACCAGCAGAGAACCGGGACGGAAGTGCTCTAACATGTGTGGAATGCTGCGTGCACAGAAAGTCACGGATTTCACACGGCGGGTTTTGATTGCGCCTTCGTTGATAATACGGGCGTTCAGGTGTTTTGCCATATCAATGGCTCGGGTTGCAATCAGGTCAAAACTCCACGGAATGCAACCCAGGATTGGCAATGGGCTATTTTTGAACAGCGTGTTCGGATCGATGTTAGATACGATGGCTTTTGAGGATTCATCAAAGATCTCTGACAAATCCGGACGGGTACGGCCTTGATCATCAACCGGCGCATTCAGTTTGTTGATAATAACACCGGTAATGTTCTGATTTTTGCTGCCACCAAATTCAGCACGAGCCAGTTCGACACGTTCTTTCAACTGTTTCGGGGAATCATTACCTAGCGCCAATACGAATACGATTTCAGCGTTCAGGGTCTTGGCAATTTCATAGTTGAGAGATTGGGCGAATGAATGTTTGCGGGTTGGAACCAGACCTTCAATCAGAATGACTTCTGCGTTTTTGGTGTTTTCGTGGTAAAGAGCCACGATTTTTTCCATCAGCACATCTTTCTGATTGGTTGTCAGCAAAGATTCCACATGCGCCATGTCCAGCGGTTCAGCGGTCTTTATGCTGGAATGAGAGCGGATGATGGTGGTGGTTTGATCTTGGGTGCCACAGCAACGGGGTTGGGCGATAGGTTTGAAAACACTCAGGCTGACGCCTTTTTGCTCCATTGAGCGGATTACACCTAAACTAACACTGGTCAAGCCGACGCTGGTGCTAGTAGGGATTAACATAATTGTACGGGACACGGAAACCTCTTTACGGTTGCTCGTTGGTCAAAAATAGTACCGCCAGCAGTGGCTGGCGGTGGGTAAAGTGATTACGCGGTCAGGCGCGCTGCATCTTGAGCGATCACTAATTCTTCATTGGTTGGGATCACTAAAGCAGGACGGCTGTTGTCGGTAGTGATTGCACCGGATTTACCGAAGCGAGCTGCCAGGTTACGGTCGTGATCGTATTCGAAACCTAACAGAGCCAGTTTTTTCATCACCTGTTCACGAACCAGTGCGGAGTTTTCACCAATACCACCGGTAAAGATAATGGCATCCAAGCGGCCTTCCATCAGTGCGGAATAAGCACCAACGTATTTAGCCAGACGGTGGCAGTAGACATCCATAGCGCGTTTAGCATCGGCTTTGGTTTCATAGTTATCTTCTATATAACGGCAATCACTGGTGACTTCGGTCAGACCTAGCAAGCCAGATTCTTTGGTCAACAGTTTGTTGATTTGTTCAACGCTCATGCCCAGTGAATCATGTAGGTGGAAAATGATCGCCGGGTCGATGTCACCACTGCGGGTACCCATTACCAGACCTTCCAATGGTGTCAATCCCATAGAGGTGTCAACACACTGACCATTAACGATAGCCGAGATAGAGCCACCATTACCCAAGTGGCAGACGATAACATTCAGCTCTTCAACCGGTTTGTTGAGCGTTTTCGCCGCTTCACGGGAAACGAAGAAGTGGCTGGTTCCGTGGGCGCCATAGCGACGAATGCCGTGCTCTTTATACAGGTTGTATGGCAGGGCATAGAGGTAAGCCTCTTCTGGCATGGTTTGATGGAAAGCGGTATCGAATACAGCAACGTTTTTGTCAGCCAGGTGTGGGAACCCTTTTTTCGCTTCTTCAATGCCAATCAGGTGAGCAGGGTTATGCAATGGCGCGAATGGAACCGCATCTTTAATCCCTTGAATGACTTCATCATTGATGGTAACGGATGCCGTGAATTTTTCACCGCCGTGAACAATGCGGTGGCCGATTGCGGCGATTTGATCAGAAAGTTCTGGTTTTTCGGCCAGAATCGTATTAACAATAAAGTTCAATGCTTCACTGTGGGCTGCACCAGCACCTAAAGCGGCTTCATGTTTTGCGCCATCCATTTTCCACTTAATGCGGGCTTCAGGCAGGTTAAAACATTCAGCTAGACCAGAAAGATATTCTTCACCGTTAGCAGGATCGATGATAGCAAATTTCAGAGAAGAGCTACCGCAATTGAGGACCAGTACCAGCTTACTTGACATGGAAGTACCTATATCGTGTTTGTCATTGAGTCTTACAGATAAGACATGTGATTAATAAAGCGTCAATTACTCATCAGCGTAGAGCATATAGTGATGACATTAAATGATTAACATCATGCTAAGTGCAAAGAGCATGATGATAAGGTTTAAATTTTCAAAAAGGTAAAATATGCCGCTTTGCTGCTGTGTATAACATAAAAGTGAATGTAGGATACCTATAGCGAGCAGCAAAGACAAAATATACTTAATCCTACAAAAAATATTTTATCAGTTACAATGTTTTTTTAAAAAATGTGTTTTTAATTGATTGAGGTCATGATGAGCGCAATACCTCCCCCCAGTAACGGATGGCTGAGAAAGATGCAACTGGGACAGCAATACATGAAAACTTGGCCGATTGAGAAACAGTTGGCACCCGCGTTCCCTGAAAATCGGATTATTAAGGCAACTCGTTTTGGTATCCGGTTTATGCCGCCGTTGGCTATTTTTACTCTGACGTGGCAAATCGCACTGGGTGGTCAGCTTGGTCCAGCGGTGGCGACGGCACTGTTCGCGTGTAGTTTACCGATGCAAGGGTTATGGTGGTTGGGGAAACGGGCATCAACCCCGTTACCCGCGGCATTGCTGAAATGGTTTCATGAAATCCGTGATAAATTCGCCGCAGCGGGTATCGCAATGGCACCTGTGCAGCAAACGCCAACTTATCAATCTCTCGCAGAACTGCTGAAACGCGCATTTAAACAACTTGATCGTTCGTTTCTTGATGATATTTGAACCGGGAGAAACCCGTTGCTAGATTATTGCAGTCAATGTACTGGAAAATCAGAGATGATGGTTCATGACGAAAAGTGGACACATTGTTGATCGCAACCGGAGATTTTCTCTTAATAAAATGGTCTACTAGCCAAGTTTTTGACACTAATATCTTCTTTTTTGTTGATAGAGGCCATTTTGAATAGCGAACTCTTGTGGGTATTGACCCTGCTACTGATAGCTATTGTTCTTTTTACCACCAATAAACTGCGCATGGATATTGTTGCATTATTGGTGATTATCGCGTTTGTCATGAGTGGAACGTTGACGCTCGGTGAAGCGACCAGCGGTTTTAGTGATCCCAATGTGTTGTTGATAGCTGCCCTGTTTGTTATTGGTGAAGGATTGGTAAGAACTGGCGTTGCTTATCAAATGGGGGATTGGCTGGTAAAAGCTGCTGGAAACAGCGAAACCAAAATGTTGGCATTACTGATGATGACTGTTGCAGGGCTTGGTGCGTTTATGAGTTCTACGGGTGTGGTCGCGATTTTCATTCCGGTGGTGCTCAGTGTCGCGGTAAGGATGAAAATTTCGCCGGGTCGGTTGATGATGCCCTTGAGTTTTGCCGGGCTTATCAGTGGCATGATGACATTGGTAGCGACGCCACCCAATATGGTGATTAACAGTGAGTTGATACGGGAAGGGCTTCCCGGTTTCAAATTCTTTTCTATTACACCTATTGGTATTTTGATGCTGTTTGCCGGTATGGGTTATATGCTGATCGCTCGCCATTGGTTGGGAAATAATCAATCGGATAAAGGCCATGATAAATGGCATCGTCGTACTTTCCGTGACCTTATCCGCGACTATAAATTATCAGGTCGCGCGCGTCGCCTGGCGATCCGCTCAGGTTCCCCGTTGATAGGTCTTTCTCTTGATGAGTCAAATTTGCGTGCTCACTATGGGGCTAATGTCGTTGGTATCGAGCGTTGGCGGCGTTTCCGGCGCGTTATGGTCAGTGCGATGGGCAATACAGAATTGAGAGAACGGGATGTGTTGCTGGTTGATATGTCAGACGGTGAGGTGGATCTGCGTCAATTTTGCAGTGAGCAATTATTAGAACCGATGGTGCTGCGCGGGGAGTATTTCTCTGAACAATCTCGTAACGTAGGTATGGCTGAAGTCTCTCTGATCCCGGAGTCGGATTTATTGGGTAAGTCACTGCGGGAAATAGGTTTTCGTACCTGCTATGGTTTGAATGTTGTTGGTATTCGACGTGATGGTGAATCGTTGTCGGGTAAACTGGTTGATGTGCCACTGCAACTTGGCGATATTTTGCTGGTTATTGGTGACTGGAAACTGATACGTATCCTGCAAACTAAAATGCGCGATTTTATTGTCCTTAATCTGCCGGTTGAGATCGAAGAGGTGGCTCCGGCAACGTCTCAAGCGCCACATGCGCTTTTTAGCTTGGCGCTGATGGTAGCCATGATGCTTACCGATGAAGTACCCAATGTGATTGCCGCATTGATAGCTTGCCTGTTGATGGGAAAATTCCGTTGTATTGATATGGAAAGTGCGTACCGCTCTATTCATTGGCCCAGTATTATCCTGATTGTCGGGATGATGCCGTTTGCTCTGGCATTACAGAAAACGGGCGGGATTGAGCTGATTGTCCGCGGCTTGATGGATATTGCGGGTGATATGGGGCCGAGGGTGATGCTGGTATGTCTGTTTATACTTTGTGCCGTAATCGGCTTGTTTATTTCTAATACGGCAACGGCGGTATTAATGGCACCGATAGCTATTGCTGCTGCACGTGAAATGGCAGTATCTCCCATGCCATTTGCCATGATTATTGGTGTGGCAGCTTCCGCCGCATTTATGACCCCGGTTTCGTCCCCAGTGAATACGCTGGTTCTTGGCCCCGGTGGTTATAAGTTTTCCGATTTTGTCCGTTTGGGCGTGCCATTTACCATGCTGGTGATGGTGATAAGTGTGCTGGTCATCCCTTGGTTGTTTCCATTTTAATGTGGAATATCAAGGCTAATTTCGTCCAATGACAGGCTGAATCCCGGTACAAAAACTTTCATAAAGTAATCCATCTCCTGGCTGTGACGATCAGCCAGGGTTTTTTCAAGTCGGGCTATCGCCAGATTGAATTCATGGTTACCTGCCGATAACTCTTCCAGACATTTGAGGTAAGCACACAGGGAATCGGCCTGTTTAATGATAAAAGTTTCTTCTGTTGTATGCTGGCTGTCATCTAGGATTGGACGGAAATCCTCTTGCAGCTCTGCTGGCAGCATGTCCAGTAATTTTTTCTGCGCGATTTTTTCTATTTTTTTGTATTCCCGTGCAATATGTGGATTGTGATATTTGACCGGAGTGGGTAAATCTCCGGTAATAACTTCGCTGGCATCGTGATACATAGCCAGCAACGCAATGCGTTCAGCATTTACATTGCCACCAAATTTGCGGTTTTTGATAATGGCTAAGGCGTGTGCGACAAAGGCCACCTGTAAGCTATGTTCCGATACATTTTCTGTACGTACATTACGCATCAGAGGCCAACGGTTAATCAGTTTCAAACGGGAAAGGTGGGCAAAAAAGTGGCTCATAATCATCTCTTACAGTAAATATTGTTTTTATTGTGAGCGGTGGATAGGGGTAAAGTAAACCTTAAAATCGTTTCTTATTTTTATCCCTTGTTTTCATAGGGAAATCTGCTATTTATCTAAACGGGTACCCAGACTGTATAGCAAGGTTAATATGATTAATTTACATTTATTATTAACTGGCAATGTTATAATCGTAATAGATATCATTTTTTAAATGAAATTTATATTTTTACTCCATTTTACATACAGTTTATATACAAAAATTTCATATAATTTACAATAGTTTGTTATTTATCCAGGCGTTCTCTTGTATTAAGTTTAATAAATGCAATGTTTAATTCTTTTATATCTTGCTAATGCCTTATATAATCACTGCAAAAATCGTCCATAAAAATAAAAAAATTAGTCTGTGTTACCGGTAAAAAATGAAAATTTATTGACCTTATTTTGCGGAGAGTGATTAATGGGTATCAATAAAGAGAGTTATGGACGTGGTTATCAAGGATTTCTATCTGACAGGCAGGGTCGGATCTCACATTTTTAATATGGTTATTGTGAGTAAAAATAACCCTTTGCGAGCTCAATAAACATACAAAAGAGATATTAAAACCTATCAATAAAAGCATATTGAATATGCGAAATTATCAATATCCGTGTGACGATTGATTTTTATACAAAGTAGAATCCCGCCCTGATCTGACAGGTGAGGTTTTCACCAGTGAGGAAAAGTGGGTAGGCTAGACTTATCGGAATAGCAGAAATAAGTTTTCGCCTATTCCGATAGAACGCATGGTATGAATAATGTCCGTTATCAGCGATATTTTTCTATACCCGTTATCCTTCAAGTTGCCTCTTTGTTGGCTGCACTCGCTCACCACGGTCACATAGTTACCTATGCTCCCGGGGCTTCACTCCCTTGCCGTCGCGATGCATCTTGAAATCTATAGGGTATATAAACGGTTCTTATTTTTATTGATGATATTTGCCAATAAATCGGGCGAATTTCTGAATTGCCATCTCCAGTTCATCAAGCCTTGGTAGGGTCACGATGCGGAGATGGTCAGGTTCCGGCCAGTTAAATGCGGTTCCCTGCACTAACAAGACCTTCTCTTGTAATAAAAGGTCAAGCACCATCTTCTGGTCATCGTGAACATTAAAACGTTTCGCATCAATTTTTGGAAACATATATAAAGCGCCTTTAGGTTTCACGCAGGAAACGCCGGGGATTTGATTAATTAATTCCCATGCTCGGTTACGCTGCTCATACAAACGGCCACCAGGTAAAATGAATTCACTGATACTTTGGTAACCGCCTAAAGCAGTTTGAATAGCGTGTTGCATTGGCACATTGGCACATAAACGCATTGATGCCAGCATCTCCAAGCCTTCAATGTAGCTCTTTGCGTGTTTCTTCGGGCCATTTAATACCATCCAGCCTTGACGAAAACCTGCAACCCGATATGTTTTGGATAATCCATTAAATGTTACCGTTAACAGATCAGGCGCGAGGGCAGCAATTGAATGATGTTCTGCATCGTCATATAAGATTTTGTCGTAAATCTCATCAGCAAAAATAATCAAATTGTGTTGCCGGGCTATTTCAACAACTTCCAATAACAGCTCTTTACTATATACAGCACCCGTTGGATTATTAGGGTTAATAATCACAATCCCACGTGTGCGGGGCGTAATTTTGTTACGGATATCATTTAAGTCAGGAAACCAATCTGACCCTTCATCACACATATAATGCACGGCTTTGCCACTGGAAAGTGAAACTGCCGCAGTCCAGAGAGGATAATCAGGTGCAGGAACAAGCATTTCATCACCGGTATTCAGTAATGCTTGCATTGCCTGAACGATTAATTCAGAAACACCATTGCCGATATAAATATCTTCAACGGTCACGTCCATCATATTCCGGGCTTGATAATGTTGCATGATAGCTTTGCGTGCAGAATACAGACCTTTCGAATCTGAATAACCCTGTGCTGTTGGTAAGTTACGGATAACATCTACCAAGATTTCATCTGGTGCTTCAAAACCAAAGGGGGCTGGATTGCCAATATTTAATTTGAGGACTTTATTGCCTTCTTCTTCAAGGCGTTTAGCTTCCTTGAGTACGGGGCCGCGGATATCATAACAAACATTATCCAATTTGCTGGATTTTTTAACTGCTAGCATAGAGAGTCTTACCTTATCTTGGTAAAAAAAAGTCGCTTGGCATATAGCGTGTAACATTTAATGTACTCCTCCCTCTGAGTGTTTTGAAGATGCATTGATATATTTGGTTAAAATGGTTGTTTTAGTAGGGGAGTTGTTATTTGAGTATCTTTTTATGTAAATTATGTTAGCGTTAAATTCTGAATTTACTGATGATATCAAATTTATAATCTGGATTGTTGTTGTTTTTTAGTGTGGAAATGGGGGTGTTTTTAGCGTGATAACGGCATGGCCGGGCCATTGTGGGGAGAAAGTGAGCATAGCGCAATTTGCCAATAAAAATTGTTGTGTTTGTATAATTTATTCTTATGTATAAGATTTGGCTTGAATTGGCAATTTAGGACTATATATTTTAGAAAGATCAAACAATATTTTTGATCATTTCTGGAAACTAGTTGTAAATTTATCTGAATAGGATTATTAAACATTAGTGATATTGTAGATTTTTACTTTATATTTAGTTTTTCTGATATAACTTATGTTATTCTTTGACGTGAGTCAGAAAACAAAATAACCAAACTAGAAATCACATATAGGGTGTTGTAAATAGGGATTGTCCTCAATTTTATTTAGGAATCCGAGTAACTTTTGCTAAGAAGAGGAGAAAATAAAACCCGCAATGGGTTCAATAGGTAAAAAAACAGCAGTAAATCTTTGCCCTATTTAATAGAGTAGAGTACTGTCTAAGCGATGTTAATTTAAATTTGATAGTGCTTACGTAAAAACACCAGGTTAGTTAGTAATTAAAATCAAAAAAAAGTGATGAATAAACAATGATAAATGCAAATCGTCCGATAATGAATCTCGATCTCGATCTGCTAAGAACTTTTGTTGCTGTTGCTGATTTAAATACTTTTGCAGCAGCAGCAGCAGCAGTATGCAGAACGCAATCGGCTGTAAGTCAGCAAATGCAACGTTTGGAGCAGTTGGTGGGCAGAGAGTTGTTTGCCCGTCATGGTCGTAATAAGCTTCTTACTGAGCATGGTCTTCAACTTCTTGGTTATGCAAGACAAATTCTGCGCGCTAACGATGATGCCAGCGCATCATTAACCTATAGCGATGCAGAAGGTGAACTAAGAATCGGTGCGTCCGATGATACGGTGGATACACTGCTCCCTTTTTTGTTAAATCGCATCGCTTCCGTTTATCCACGGATGGCAATAGACGTCCGGATAAAGCGTACTCAGTTTATTGAAAGTATGCTGGATAGCCATGAGATCGATTTGGCACTCACAACCGCAAAAATCAGTCATCATCCAAGGACTGTTCTGCGCTCAACACCAGTATTATGGCATTGTGCCCCTGATTTCCAGCTACAGTCAAATGAACCTGTGCCACTGGTTGTGATGGATGAAACCAATCCATTCCGTCAGTTGGCGTTGGATACGCTGGATGAGGTGGGAGTATCGTGGCGGATTGCTTATGAAGCCGCTTCTTTGTCGGCAGTTCGCACGGCAGTGAATGCAGAAGTCGGTATTACTGCTCGTCCTTTGGAAATGCAAAATGCTGATCTGCGTATTTTAGGGGAGAGTGAAGGGCTTCCTCGTTTACCTGAAACCCAGTTCTCTCTGTATAGACATAGTAATGAACAAAATGAATCTGTTCTTACGGTTTTTAGTGCAATAGAGAATAAGAAAACGCCATACGTGGTAACGGGTGTTTCTGAAGAACTTCCTGATGATGATATTATTGATGAGTAATATCTGAAACACTTCTCTTTTGCTAATACCTCCATTATGGATGGAAGGAGGTATTAGCTCCTCGAATATATTTATAAGTAATCATCAACTAAATTCACCTTATTCTGTTGTTATCGTAATCATTAAATATACGGTAGCATTTTTCTTAACACCCCCCTGATTTGGTTAACAAATTGTTATATTGTTAACAAAGTAATAATTTGCTGAATTGATGAAATAAAGATTTCTGTAGTGAACGGGAGCTTTTCTCGTCGCTTATGGATAAAAATATAATTTCTTCAGATTTGAATGAATTATCATCAGTAGTAAAATTTTTTTCTGTCAAATTGTGTACTTGATCAAAGAAATACTCCCTATGTAGCAGTGGAAAGGCAGGTTTTTCCTGAGATAATGATGTGGTAAAAACGAATTATCGGTTAAACTAGTTGCCGCCACTGTTCGCATGCCAGTTGACTGACACGTTTTAGCAGTGAGGTAGCACGATCCGTTAAGACTAAGTTTGTTATTTGTAAATAAATGTTAGATTAATTTTGTCATAACAGACAAAATATTGTTGAGAGGAGTAAAAACCAAGAAGATTCACTCCATCAATCATTGATTAACAGTGTTTCAGATTTGGTTGTTACCCCTTCCCTTGAATCGATGTGGTGCAACACTGCCAGACAAAAGAGCAGACACTTTTGACACCACTTTTGATGAGTAAGCAATGAGTATGTCAACATCCACTGAACTCTTTGCCCATCACTGGGCATTCGCGGTATTTCTTTTAGGTGCTTTCGGTCTGTGTGCTTTGATGCTGTTAGGGGCATTTTTCTTGGGCGGGAGAGCGAAAGCCCGGGCAAAACATGTCCCTTATGAATCTGGTATTGATTCTGTCGGTAGTGCTCGTCTCCGTATGTCGGCCAAGTTCTATCTGGTCGCTATGTTCTTTGTCATCTTCGATGTTGAAGCTCTGTTTTTATATGCATGGTCAGTCTCTATCAAAGAGAGTGGCTGGTTAGGCTTTATCGAAGCAAGCATTTTCATTTTGGTGTTACTCGCAGGCTTGTTTTATCTGGTGCGTATTGGGGCGCTGAATTGGACGCCATCTCGTTCAAGCCGCCAGGTAAGTAAACCAAGTGTTGTGATTAACATTAACAATAGTCATCCGCAGTAATAGCGAGGCATTTAAAGATGGATTATACACTCACCCGCATAGATCCGAACGGTGAGAATGACCGTTATCCCCTGCAAAAACAGGAAATTGTCGCAGACCCACTGGAGCAGCATGTTCACCGTAGTGTTTACATGGGCAAACTGGAGCATGCTCTGCATGATATGGTGAATTGGGGACGTAAAAATTCCCTGTGGCCCTACAACTTTGGTCTTTCCTGTTGTTATGTGGAAATGGCGACATCATTTACTGCTGTTCATGATGTCGCTCGTTTTGGCGCTGAAGTTTTACGTGCATCACCCCGCCAAGCGGATTTTATGGTGGTCGCTGGAACCTGTTTTACCAAAATGGCGCCGGTTATTCAGCGCCTGTATGACCAGATGCTTGAGCCGAAGTGGGTTATCTCTATGGGAGCCTGCGCCAACTCTGGTGGTATGTACGATATTTACTCTGTCGTTCAAGGTGTCGATAAGTTTATCCCTGTTGATGTTTATATTCCTGGCTGTCCTCCCCGTCCTGAAGCTTATATGCAAGCTCTGTTGTTGTTACAAGAGTCAATCGGCAAAGAGCGTCGTCCGTTGTCTTGGGTAGTGGGAGATCAAGGAGTTTACCGTGCCAATATGCAGTCAGAAAGAGAACGTAAGCACGGGGAACGTATCGCAGTGAAAAATCTGCGTACGCCAGACGAAGTTTAAGAATCTGTCTTTAGACAGTAGGCGTGACTCAAAGTAGCCTAATGAATGTAACCAGAGCAATGTGTTGCGATACTAATCCTGATCAAAACGAACACTGATCAAAGCGTTGTGGTGAAAAATGATGATAGATCAGATAGCGCAAGAAAGCGCCCGGCCTGCGTGGCAAACTCATGATCATCTTGATGATCCGGTCATGAGTGAGCTGCGTAACCACTTTGGCCCGGATGCCTTTACTGTTCAGCCAACCCGTACTGGTATACCCGTTGTCTGGGTGAAGCGTGAACAATTACTGGAAGTAATGACTTTCCTGAAGAAGCTGCCTAAACCTTATGTCATGCTATTCGATTTGCATGGCATGGATGAACGCCAGCGTACTTATCGCCAGGGTCTGCCAGAGGCAGATTTTTCTGTGTTTTATCACCTGCTTTCTATTGAGCGTAACCGCGATATCATGTTGAAGGTTGCCCTCAGTGAAAAAGACCTGAATCTCCCGACTGCAACTCCTCTGTTCCCAAATGCCAACTGGTATGAGCGTGAAACATGGGAAATGTTTGGTATTGTCTTTAACGGCCATCCAAACCTGCGCCGCATTATGTTGCCACCGACTTGGGAAGGGCATCCGTTGCGGAAGGATTATCCTGCTCGTGCGACAGAATTTGATCCTTTCGAATTGACCAGACAGAAAGAAGATCTGGAAATGGAAGCACTGACTTTCAAACCAGAAGAGTGGGGAATGAAGCGGGGTACCGAGAATGAGGACTTTATGTTCCTTAACCTTGGTCCTAACCATCCCTCTTCTCATGGGGCATTTCGTATCATTCTGCAACTGGATGGTGAAGAGATTGTTGATTGTGTCCCGGATATTGGTTATCACCATCGTGGCGCGGAGAAGATGGGAGAGCGCCAATCTTGGCACAGTTATATTCCCTATACAGACCGTATTGAATACTTAGGCGGTTGTGTTAACGAAATGCCTTATGTGCTGGCGGTGGAGAAACTGGCGGGAATTGACGTGCCTGACCGGGTAAAAACTATTCGCGTTATGTTGTCGGAATTGTTCCGCATTAACAGCCACCTACTCTACATCTCGACCTTCATTCAGGACGTTGGCGGGATGACACCGGTGTTCTTCGCCTTTACTGACCGTCAGAAAGTGTATGATCTGGTGGAGGCGATTACCGGTTTCCGTATGCACCCAGCATGGTTCCGTATTGGCGGAGTTGCTCATGATTTGCCGCGTGGTTGGGATAGATTATTGCGCGATTTCCTCAACTGGATGCCCAAACGTCTTGATTCCTACGTGAAAGTGGCGCTGAAAAACAGCATCCTGAAAGGCCGTTCTATTGGAGTTGCTGCTTATAATTCCAAACAAGCTCTTGAATGGGGCACCACTGGAGCGGGTTTGCGGGCAACGGGTATCGCATTTGATGTGCGTAAATGGCGCCCATACTCCGGCTATGAAAATTTCGATTTCGACGTGCCGATTGGTAATAACGGCGACTGTTATGACCGCGTGATGTTGAAAGTGGAAGAAGTGCGTCAGAGCTTGCGAATCTTGAAACAGTGTCTGGACAATATGCCTGAAGGTCCATTCAAAGCAGATCATCCACTGACGACGCCACCACCGAAAGAACGTACTTTGCAGCATATTGAGACCATGATTAACCACTTTTTGCAAGTGTCATGGGGACCGGTAATGCCAGCAAATGAATCTTTCCAGATGATTGAGGCCACTAAGGGCATCAACAGCTATTATCTCACCAGCGACGGCAGTACTGTGAGTTACCGTACCCGAGTCCGTACACCGAGTTATCCGCATTTGCAGCAGATCCCATCGGTAATTCGCGGTAGCTTAGTTTCTGACCTGATCGTGTATCTGGGCAGTATTGATTTTGTTATGTCTGATGTGGATCGCTAACTATGCAAAGTGAAATTAACGCGAGTGCTCAACAAGCGCGCCTTGATGTGGTTAACGTAGCAGAGTCTCAGGCAAAAGCAGATTTTGTGCTGAGCACCGAAGAGCACGATGCTATTGAGCATGAAAAACACCACTACGAAGATCCGCGTGCCGCTTCGATAGAAGCATTGAAAATCGTACAGAAGCATCGTGGTTGGGTACCGGATGGTGCCATTTACGCGATTGCTGATGTGCTTGGTATTCCCGCTAGTGATGTGGAAGGTGTGGCAACATTCTACAGCCAGATTTACCGTCAACCTGTGGGCCGCCATATTATTCGTTATTGTGACAGCGTGGTTTGTCATATCACCGGTTATCAAGATGTCCAGGCTGCAATTGAAAAACATCTAAATATCTGTCCGGGGCAGACGACGAAAGATGGGCGTTTTACGCTGTTGCCAACCTGTTGTCTGGGTAACTGTGACAAAGGCCCGACGATGATGATCGATGACGATACGCACAGTTCTGTCAGACCTGAAGAGATTGAAAAGTTACTGGAGCAGTATCCATGACAGCATATTCAGGAATAAAAGAAATTATTCGTACTGAGGAAAACCATCCTCTTACTTGGCGATTGCGTGATGACAAACAACCGGTATGGTTGGATGAGTACCGTAGCAAAAATGGTTATCGAGGTGCTGAGAAAGCACTGAAAAGCATGTCTCCAAATGAAGTGGTTTCTCTGGTAAAAGACGCCGGGCTGAAAGGCCGTGGAGGAGCTGGTTTCTCTACTGGTCTGAAATGGAGCCTGATGCCAAAAGATGAAAGCATGAATATCCGTTATCTGTTATGTAACGCAGATGAAATGGAGCCGGGTACCTACAAAGATCGCTTGCTGATGGAACAACTTCCTCATTTGCTGGTGGAAGGGATGTTGATCAGTGCATTTGCCCTGAAAGCTTATCGTGGCTATATCTTCCTGCGTGGTGAATATGTGGAAGCGGCTGTATATCTGCGTAAAGCCATCGAAGAAGCTAAGGCAGCGGGTTTGTTGGGTAAAAACATTATGGGCAGCGGCTTTGATTTTGAGTTGTTTGTTCATACCGGCGCGGGGCGTTATATCTGTGGTGAAGAGACCGCACTGATTAACTCATTGGAAGGTCGCCGAGCGAATCCTCGTTCAAAACCGCCATTTCCAGCCACTTCCGGCGCATGGGGTAAACCTACTTGCGTCAACAACGTTGAAACCTTGTGCAACGTTCCTTCAATTCTCGAATACGGTAAAGAGTGGTATATCGGTTTAAGTGCAGGCAAGAGTAAAGATGCCGGTACCAAACTGATGGGTTTCTCTGGTCGGGTGAAAAATCCGGGCTTGTGGGAACTGCCATTTGGTACGACTGCTCGTGAAATTCTTGAAGATTATGCTGGTGGTATGCGTGACGGTTTGAAATTCAAAGCATGGCAGCCCGGTGGCGCAGGAACTGACTTCCTGACTGCTGAACATCTGGATCTGCCAATGGATTTCGAAAATATTGCTAAAGCGGGCAGCCGTTTGGGCACGGCCTTGGCAATGGCAGTTGACCATGAAATTAATATGGTTTCGTTGACGCGTAATCTCGAAGAATTCTTTGCCCGTGAATCTTGCGGCTGGTGTACTCCATGTCGTGACGGGTTGCCGTGGAGCGTAAAAATCCTGCGTGCAATAGAGCGTGGGGAAGGGCAACCCGGGGATATTGAAACGTTGGAGCAGCTCTGTCGTTTCCTTGGGCCAGGTAATACGTTCTGTGCTCACGCACCAGGGGCCGTGGAACCACTACAGAGTGCCATCAAATATTTCCGTGATGAATTCGAAGCTGGAATTGTGACCAAAGACTATGGGAACACCCATTTCATTGCGGGTATCCAGTCAAACCTGTTAAAGCAGCGTTGGTAATGGGTTCTTCACGAAATTAGCAGAATTTTTGATTAACACTTGCTGAAAAGCAGGTCATTTGGAAGCATGCTGACTATGGCTACGATACATGTAGACGGCAAAAAATATGATGTAGACGGGGCTGATAACCTGTTACAAGCTTGCCTCTCTTTGGGGTTAGATATTCCTTATTTTTGCTGGCATCCAGCGCTTGGAAGCGTTGGCGCTTGCCGCCAGTGTGCGGTGAAGCAATATCAAAATGCGGATGATACGCGCGGTCGTCTGATAATGTCCTGTATGACTCCGGCAACGGATGGCACTTTTATCTCTATTGATGATGAAGAGGCTAAACAGTTCCGTGAGAGTGTGGTTGAGTGGTTGATGACTAACCATCCGCACGATTGCCCGGTATGTGAAGAAGGGGGCAACTGTCACTTACAGGATATGACGGTGATGACCGGTCATACATTCCGTAAATACCGTTTTACTAAGCGTACTCATAACAATCAGGAATTGGGGCCGTTTATTTCTCATGAAATGAACCGCTGTATTGCCTGTTATCGTTGCGTACGTTACTACAAAGATTATGCCGACGGCACTGATTTTGGTGTTTATGGCGCTCACGATAACATCTATTTTGGTCGCCCTGAAAGCGGTACGTTGGAAAGCGAGTTCTCCGGTAACCTGGTAGAAATCTGTCCAACCGGGGTATTTACTGATAAAACCCATTCTGAACGTTATAACCGTAAATGGGATATGCAGTTTGCGCCAAGTATCTGTCAACAGTGTAGCATTGGCTGTAATACCAGCCCGGGGGAGCGTTATGGTGAATTACGCCGTATCGAGAACCGTTATAACGGTACGGTAAACCACTATTTTATGTGTGACCGTGGTCGTTTCGGTTACGGTTATGTCAACCGTAAAGATCGCCCTCGTCAGCCACGGCAATTGCGTGGTGATCATTGGATCTCGCTTAACGCTGAACAGGCCATGCAGGGTGGGGCGGATATTTTGCGTCAGGCCAAAAATGTCATCGGTATCGGTTCTCCACGCGCCAGTCTGGAAAGCAATTTTGCACTACGTGAACTGGTGGGCGCAGAAAACTTCTATAGTGGGATTGCTGCGGCTGAACAACAACGCCTTGATATAATGCTGGAAATTCTGCAACAGGGTGGTGTTTATACACCGTCGCTACGTGAAATTGAAAGCTATGATGCGGTATTGATTTTAGGCGAAGATTTAACGCAAACCGGTGCTCGGATGGCACTGGCGGTTCGTCAGGCTGTGAAAGGTAAAGCCCGCGAAATGGCTGCTGCTCAGAAAGTTGCTGATTGGCAGATTGCCGCTGTGATGAATATTGGTCAGCGTGCCAAATATCCTCTGTTTGTAACCAACGTGGATGATACGCATCTGGATGATATCGCAGCGTGGAATTATCGTGCGCCGGTTGATGATCAGGCTCGTTTTGGTTTTGCAGTCGCTCATGCATTGGATAACACGGCGCCAGCCGTCGAGAATTTGCCTGACGAATTGAGAGCCAAAGTGGATATGGTGGCGCAAGCATTGATTGGCGCTAAGAAACCGTTAATTATCAGCGGCAGTAACGTCGGCAGTGATGCGATTATTCAAGCAGCTGCTAATATTGCCTGGGCACTGAAAGACCGAGGTTCAGATGTCGGTTTGTCGTTTGTTGCAATCTATGCGAATAGTATTGGATTGGCAATGATGGAGGCCCAGCCACTGGATGTTGCTCTGCAACGTATAAGTAGTGGTAAATCTGATACGGCTATTGTGATGGAAAATGATCTCTATCGGCATGCCGCAGCAGATAAGGTAGACGATGCACTGAACAATCTGAAAAACCTGGTTGTGGTTGACCATCAACGCACTGCTATCATGGATAAAGCCCATTTGATTCTGCCAGCTTCCAGCTTTGCAGAAAGTGACGGCACGTTGGTGAATCAGGAGGGTCGGGCCCAGCGTTATTTCCAAGTTTTCGAACCCTCTTTCTATGACAAATCGGTGGTGATGCTGGAGAGTTGGCGTTGGTTGCACTCCTTGCATACAACGTATGCTGAACGTCATTTGGATTGGACGCAGCTTGACCATGTGATTGATGCCTGCGCTGAAGCAATGCCACAGCTTAAAGGCATTGTTGATGCCGCGCCTGATTCGACGTTCCGCATCCGCGGTCAGAGACTGGCTCGTTCACCGCACCGTTACAGTGGTCGTACTGCTATGTTGGCGAATATCAGCGTACATGAGCAACGTCAGCCGCAGGATGTCGATTCGCCATTTGCTTTCTCAATGGAAGGTAACAATAGTCCTAATGCCCATCGTCAGCAGGTGCCATTTGCATGGGCACCGGGCTGGAACTCACCACAGGCTTGGAACAAATTCCAGGCGGAGGTAGGTGGTCATCTGCGCTTTGGCGATCCTGGTGTGCGTCTGATTGAAACCACTGACGGCGGTTTGAACTATTTTGATCAGATTCCGACAGCATTTACTGCACAAAATAACCAATGGACAGTGGCTCCTTACCATCATTTGTTTGGTAGTGAAGAGTTAACTCAACGTTCCGATGTGATTCAGGAACGCATGCCGGAGCCTTATGTGATGCTTAATAGCAAAGATGCGGATCAATTAGGTGTGAAAACGGGTTCTGTTCTGGAGTTTGATTGTTTTGGTCAGCAACTGCGTCTGGCAGTTCGTCTGAGTGAAAATCTTGCTCAAGGGCAGATCGGTTTGCCAATGGGAATGCCGGGTATTCCTCCGGTATTGGCAGGTGTTTCCGTGAATAATCTGCGGGAGGTTGCACAATGAGTTGGTTAACCCCCGAAATTATTGATGTGCTGATCGCTGTTCTGAAGGCAGTGGTGATACTGGTAGTGGTGGTTGTCTGTGGGGCATTGATGAGCTTTGGTGAACGTCGTTTGCTAGGGCTGTTTCAAAACCGTTATGGGCCTAACCGCGTAGGTTGGGGCGGATCGTTACAGATCGTCGCTGACATGATCAAAATGTTCTTCAAAGAGGACTGGGTACCCCGTTTTGCGGACAGAATGATCTTTACCTTGGCACCGGTGATTGGTTTCGTTTCTCTGTTGCTGGCATTTGCCATTGTGCCGATCACGCCGACTTGGATGGCCGCTGATCTGAACATCGGCATTTTGTTCTTCATGATGATGGCGGGTTTGGCTGTCTATGCGGTGCTGTTTGCTGGATGGTCAAGTAACAACAAATACTCGTTACTGGGGGCAATGCGTGCTTCTGCGCAGACACTGAGTTACGAAGTGTTTATTGGTCTCTCTTTTATGGGCGTTGTTGCGCAGGCGGACTCCTTCAATATGGTGGATATCGTCAATGCACAAGAGCATATGTGGAATGTCATTCCTCAGTTCTTTGGTTTCTTGACTTTTGCCATCGCGGGTGTGGCGGTGTGTCACCGTCATCCATTTGACCAGCCGGAAGCAGAACAGGAGCTGGCTGATGGCTATCATATTGAATATTCCGGTATGAAATTCGGTCTGTTCTTCGTTGGTGAATATATCGGTATTGTCACGGTTTCTGCCCTGATTGTGACAATGTTCTTTGGTGGTTGGCATGGTCCGTTCCTGCCGCCGTTTGTCTGGTTTGCGTTGAAAACGGCATTCTTCATGGTGATGTTCATCCTGATACGTGCCTCTTTACCGCGTCCGCGTTATGACCAGGTGATGGCGTTTGGCTGGAAAATCTGTCTACCGCTGACCTTACTTAACCTGCTGGCGACTGCGGCAGTGATTTTGTACAACGCTCAATAAGGGGGGAATGAACCATGACATTGAAAGAGTTAGTGGTTGGTTTTGCCACCCAGGTACGCAGTATTTGGATGATTGGCTTGCATGCCTTTCATAAGCGCGAAACCCAAATGTATCCAGAGGAACCGGTTTATCTGCCACCCCGTTACCGTGGCCGTATTGTGTTGACGCGCGATCCGGACGGTGAAGAGCGTTGTGTTGCCTGTAACCTGTGTGCGGCTGTTTGCCCGGTGGGATGTATCTCACTGCAAAAGGCGGAACATGAAGATGGTCGTTGGTATCCAGAATTTTTCCGCATTAACTTCTCACGTTGTATTTTCTGTGGCTTATGTGAAGAAGCTTGCCCGACTACAGCGATCCAATTAACGCCTGATTTCGAAATGGGGGAATTTAAGCGTCAGGATTTGGTATATGAAAAAGAGGAGCTGACGATTTCAGGTCCGGGTAAATATCCTGATTATAACTTTTACCGTAAGACAGGTGTGGCAATTGACGGCAAATCAAAAGGTGAAGCCGACAATGAAGCGAAACCTATCGACGTTAAAAGCCTGTTGCCGTAAGGAGCGATATTCATGGAATTTACGTTTTATACCGCTGGGCTGATTGCCATATTGGCAACTATCAGGGTAATTACCCATACCAATCCGATACATGCGCTTTTGTATCTGATCGTTTCTCTGCTGGCGCTTTCAGCGGTGTTTTTCTCGCTGGGTGCTTATTTTGCCGGTGCGCTAGAGATCATCGTTTACGCCGGGGCTATTATGGTGCTGTTCGTTTTCGTGGTGATGATGCTTAACCTTGGCAAATCCGTTGTTGAACAGGAGCGTGTTTGGTTGAAACCGCGGACGTGGATTGGTCCGGGAATACTGTCAACAATGCTGCTTGTTGTGCTGGTGTATACCATTATCAATGTTTCTCATGGGGATATTGCCGACAATATCACGGGTGAAGTTGTCAGTGCCAAAGAAGTGGGTATCAGTTTGTTTGGTCCGTATGTATTGGCCGTTGAACTGGCTTCTTTGCTGTTGCTTGCCGGTATGGTGGTGGCGTATCACATTGGCCGTGAACACAAACAGGGTGAAGTGCTCAGCAACCGAAATGCGGAGGAACAACCATGATACCTCTTCAACATGGACTGATTTTGGCGGCAGTTCTATTTGTGTTGGGCCTGACCGGGCTCATCATCCGCCGTAATCTGTTGTTTATGTTAATTGGGCTCGAAGTGATGATTAATGCTGCGGCTCTGGCTTTTGTTGTGGTAGGCAGCTATTGGGGCCAGCCAGATGGTCAAGTGATGTTTATTTTGGCTATCAGCTTGGCGGCGGCAGAGGCGAGTATTGGCTTGGCGCTGTTATTGCAGCTCTATCGTCGTCGCCAGAATCTGAATATTGATACAGTCAGTGAGATGCGCGGATGAACTTACTCTATTTAACAATTCTGCTGCCACTGCTGGGATTTTTGCTGTTGGCATTTTCCCGTGGCCGCTGGTCTGAAAATACATCAGCTACCATCGGGATTAGTTCTGTTGGTTTGGCTGCGTTGGTTACCTTATGGGTAGCTATCGATTTCAACAGTCAGAATGGGGCGGGTGATCTGGTTTACAGTCAGAACCTGTGGAACTGGATGGAAGTTGGGAATTTCAGTATTCCGTTCACTCTGGTTCTTGATGGTTTATCGCTTACCATGTTGAGTGTGGTAACGGGTGTTGGTTTCCTGATCCATATGTATGCCTCGTGGTATATGCGTGGTGAAGAGGGCTATTCCCGTTTCTTCGCTTATACCAACCTGTTTATTGCCAGCATGGTGATACTGGTTCTGGCAGATAACATGATGCTGATGTATCTCGGTTGGGAAGGGGTAGGGCTGTGCAGTTATTTGCTGATTGGCTTCTACTATACCAATCCGGCGAATGGTGCCGCAGCAATGAAAGCCTTTGTCGTTACCCGTGTGGGTGACGTCTTCCTGGCTATCGGCATGTTCATTTTGTATGACAATCTGGGAACGTTGAACTTCCGCGAGTTGGCGATTTTAGCTCCACAGCATCTGGAAGCCGGTTCTTCGGTGATTACCTGGGCGACTCTGATGTTATTGGGGGGAGCAGTAGGTAAATCAGCCCAGTTGCCGTTACAAACTTGGTTGGCCGATGCGATGGCCGGTCCAACGCCAGTTTCTGCGTTGATTCATGCTGCAACGATGGTGACCGCCGGGGTTTACTTAGTTGCACGTAGTCACGGCCTATTCTTGATGGCGCCAGAAATCCTGCAACTGGTTGGCACTGTCGGTGCTGTCACGCTGGTGTTGGCAGGTTTTGCCGCGTTAGTACAAACCGATATTAAGCGTGTATTGGCTTACTCAACCATGAGCCAGATTGGTTACATGTTCCTGGCGTTGGGGGTTCAGGCGTGGGATGCAGCAATCTTCCACCTGATGACTCACGCTTTCTTTAAGGCGCTGTTGTTCCTGGCATCGGGTTCCGTCATCTTGGCCTGTCACCACGAACAGAATATTTTCAAAATGGGAGGATTGCGTAAATCCATTCCGTTGGTTTATGCCTGCTTCTTGGTAGGTGGCGCGGCGTTATCAGCGTTGCCAATTGTCACTGCGGGTTTCTACAGTAAAGATGAAATTCTGTGGGGAGCAATGTCACATGGTCATATCAACCTTATGCTAGCTGGTCTGGCGGGTGCATTTATGACCTCTTTGTATACCTTCCGTATGATTTTCATTGTATTCCACGGTGAGGCGAAAACAAAAGCTCATCCTGTTAAAGGTATCACCCATCACCTGCCGTTACTGGTATTGCTGGTGCTTTCCACCTTTGTGGGCGCACTAATTGTGCCACCATTGGCGGGTGTATTGCCGGGAAGCCATGCAACGGATCACACAGGAAAAATGACCTTGGAAGTGGTTTCTGGTGTGATCGCTGTCGCGGGTATTTTGCTGGCAATGGCACTGTATTTGGGTAAACGTCAGTTAGTGAATGGTGTGGCACAAAGTGCTCCGGGGCGTTTCTTCTCCGTATGGTGGTTTAATGCTTGGGGTTTTGATGTTCTCTATGATTGGGTATTTGTTAAGCCGTTCAAGAACATTACACATGTATTGCGAAACGATCCGCTAAATTCATTGATGAATATTCCTGCGGTGTTATCACGCTGGAGTAATAAAGGTCTTGGTCTGAGTGAAAATGGACAGGTCCGTTGGTACGTTGCCTCTATGGGGTTGGGTGCAGTGCTGGTTTTAGCTCTGCTGCTACTGGTTTAATTTAAGGGATACATTGCGCCATGCTATTACCTTGGCTAATTCTTATGCCCTTCATCGGTGGCCTGTTGAGTTGGCAGGCTGAACGCTTCGGTACCCGTGTACCGCGTTGGATCGCGTTAATTTCGATGGGGTTGACTCTGGTGCTCTCTCTGCAACTGTGGTTGCTGGGGGACTATACCTTGGCGAATCCGCAAGGGATCCCTCAATGGCAAGAGGAATTTCTTATGCCATGGATCCCACGTTTTGGTATCAGTATTCACCTTGCTCTGGATGGCTTATCGCTGCTGATGGTGGTGTTGACCGCACTACTGGGGCTGATGGCTATTCTCTGTTCATGGACGGAAAATCAGCCATATCAGGGCTTTTTCCACTTGAACCTGCTGTGGATCTTGGGTGGTGTGATGGGGGTGTTCCTCGCTATCGACATGTTCCTATTCTTTTTCTTCTGGGAAATGATGTTGGTGCCGATGTACTTCTTGATTGCACTGTGGGGGCACCGAGGCTCAGGCGGTAAAACCCGTATCACCGCAGCGACCAAGTTTTTCATTTACACCCAGGCGAGTGGCTTGGTGATGTTAATTGCGATTATGGCGCTGGTACTGGTTCACTATAACGGGACAGGTGAGTGGACATTCAGCTATGGAAAGCTGCTGAATACACCCATGTCACACACCGTTCAATACTTGCTGATGCTCGGTTTCTTCATTGCTTTTGCTGTAAAAATGCCAGTAGTGCCTTTACATGGGTGGTTACCTGATGCGCACAGTCAGGCACCAACAGCGGGTTCTGTTGACCTGGCGGGTATCTTGCTGAAAACCGCAGGTTATGGTCTGTTGCGTTTCGGTTTGCCACTGTTCCCGGAAGCTTCTCATGAGTTTACTCCCATTGCGATGTGGTTCGGTGTGCTTGGGATCTTCTATGGCGCATGGATGGCATTCAGCCAGACAGATATCAAACGCTTGATTGCTTATACCAGTATCTCTCATATGGGGTTTGTGTTAATCGCGATCTATTCTGGCAGCCAGCTTGCTTACCAAGGGGCAATTATTCAGATGATTGCTCATGGTCTGTCAGCCGCCGGTCTGTTTATTCTCTGTGGGCAGCTTTATGAGCGCTTACATACCCGTGATATGAATCTTATGGGTGGTTTGTGGAAACGTGTGCAGTTCCTGCCTGCGTTATCGCTCGCTTTTGCTGTGGCGACACTAGGGATGCCGGGGACCGGTAACTTCGTCGGTGAATTTATGATCCTGTTTGGTAGTTTTAGTGAATTTCCGTTAATTATAACGATTTCTGTGTTTGGTCTGGTCTTCGCCTCTGTCTATGCCCTGTATATGATGCAGCGTGCTTACTACGGTGAATCAAAATCAGATGAACCACTAAGACGAATGGATATGCGAGAAGTATCCATTGTAATGGTGCTGTTGATATTACTGGTGGTGATGGGTTTCTACCCACAACCTATCCTTGATACTTCAGCGGCAGCGATGGATAACATCCAGACCTGGTATTCAGCTTCAATTTCAACTACAAGGCCGTAATTCGCCATGACAATAACTCCTCAACAACTGATCGCGCTGTTACCGCTGTTGATCGTCGGATTGACGGTAGTCGTTGTGATGCTGTCCATTGCGTGGCGACGCGATCACTTTATTAATACCACTCTGACCGTGATAGGTTTGAATCTGGCTCTGCTGTCTCTCTATTTTGTCGGACAGCAAGAAGCGATGGATGTCACTCCACTGGTTCATGTGGATCGCTATGCTATGCTCTATATCGGTCTCGTACTGGTTGCAAGCTTAGCAACGACGACTTTCGCCTATTCCTGGCTAGAAAATTACCCAGATAACAAAGAAGAGTTCTATTTACTGGTGCTGATTGCGACAGTGGGCGGGATTCTTCTGGCGTGTGCAAACCACTTAGCATCATTGTTTATTGGTATTGAGTTATTAACTTTACCGCTGTTTGGTTTGATTGGTTATGCATATCGTCAGAAACGCTCTCTGGAAGCGGCTATCAAGTATATGCTGCTGTCTGCGGCAGCCTCTTCTTTCATGCTGTTTGGTATAGCGTTGTTATATGCGGAATCAGGCGATCTCTCTTTTGCCGCACTGGGGCATCGTTTGTCTGACAGCTATATCTATCAACCTTTGATACTGTCAGGCTTGGGTATGCTGGTTGTTGGCCTTGGCTTCAAATTATCACTGGTACCTTTCCATCTCTGGACACCGGATGTTTATCAGGGAGCGCCTGCTCCGGTCTCCACCTTTCTGGCAACAGCCAGTAAGATAGCGATTTTCGCAGTAGTAGTGCGTTTGTTTGTTGAAGCACCAATGGCGGATAGTGAAGCACTGCGTACGGTATTAACCGTTATTGCAATTGCTTCTATGCTGTTCGGTAACTTGATGGCGCTGACCCAGACAAATATCAAACGGCTGCTTGGTTACTCTTCTATTGCTCACCTGGGTTATCTGCTGGTGGCACTGGTGGCGATACAGAACCACCAGCTTTCAGAAGAAACGGTCGGTATCTATCTGGCAGGTTATCTGTTTAGCAGTATTGGTGCATTTGGCGTTGTTAGCCTCATGTCCAGCCCATATAAAGGGCCGGATGCAGATTCCCTCTACTCATACCGTGGCCTGTTTTGGCATAAACCTATTCTGTCTGCGGTGATGACGGTGATGATGTTGTCACTGGCGGGGATCCCAATGACGTTCGGTTTTATTGGTAAGTTCTACGTCATTGTGTTGGGTGTGAAAGCGGAACTGTGGTGGCTGACGGGTGCCGTGGTGGTGGGTAGTGCTATCGGCCTGTATTACTATCTACGGGTCATGGTCAGTTTGTACCTGCCTGCGCCGAAAGCGCTTAATCGTGACACACCAAGGAACTGGGCATCGACTGCCGGCGGGATGGTTGTTCTGATTTCCGCATTATTGGTATTAGCGCTAGGTATCTGGCCTCAACCGTTGATTGATGTGATACAGCAGGCGAAAATTATTCTCTAAATAGCCAGTTGGTTGTTACCCATTATTTGGAATATAAAAACCCGGTAAGATTATCCTTACCGGGTTATTGCAAGTTTTATTTCAGCAGAATCCCGCTGTATTGCGATTCCAGATTATCAAGGTAGGCTAGCTGATCGTGTATGAGCTTAGCCAGGTTTTGCTGACGGGTTTGATCATCTATGGTCTCCTGTAATTGATTGGCAAAGATGCTCCATACTTGCTCCAGTTTAGTTGCCTGGAGTAATAGGGTAGTGCGTTCTTTGTCGATTTGATGCACATCAGCTATACCGGCAATCCGTTGTTCTACGCCTTTTAACTGGATATTTAAGTCGTCGCCATCTTTGGTTAATTGAGCGATTTGTTGATCCAATTTGATCCTGGCATCAGCTAGCTCAACATATTTTAGTCCTGTGGAGATATTGCTCAGAATCTTTTTGGTGATTTCAATTCCTTGTTTGATTGCTTGTTTGATAAGTTCTTTTTTAGGGCTAGCCAGATTCAGTTTGTCCAGTTCACTGAGGTTGGGAATATAGTCCTTAAACATATCGGCCAGATTATATTGACGGATAATGTTTTGACTTTCGATGAGCTTATCGCGATCTGGGATTAATTTGGCCTTATCTTGCTCTTTCTGCGTGATATCAGCTTGCAGTTCTTCTTTTCTTTCCTGCTCTTCTTTCAGGCGCTCTTCCAGACGTTCTAAAATAACGACATTCCGAACATCAGCAATTTTGCTGGTCATTATGTTAGCTTCTGCGTGTAAGTTGGAAATGACGTTTTTAACATCTTTGTTCAAATTGCGTACTTGTTCTGAACGTGCATCTAACAAGGTATTACGTGTCTCGTCATCCAATTCTGAATTTTCCAGAGCAGTATCAATTTCGATGATGGTCTGGAAATAGTCTTGAGGCGGGAGTTGTCTCAGGACAGTTTGTAGTTGAGGTACAGAGGCGCGAGCGGCTTCGTCGATATCACGACTGTATAAGCTTATGCGCAGAGTTTTGTCCTGGATGATTTCAATGCCTGATTTTTGTTGGTGCGTTAAACGCCAGATATTTTTCACCGCCTGACTCAAAGTTTTTACACTAATTTCTGGATAAGTGATAGTTTTCTGAGGGAAAGTAATGACTTCAGTCATTTTAAGACTCCTTTTTTCTATAATCCTATGTAATACGGGGAACGATTAGTTATAGCGATGTTTGTATTCTTTCAATGCTTCATCGAAAACCTTGACTAATTGTTTAGCGGAACCTTCCACCTCTTTCCAAGGGTTTATGACTTGCTGGAATTTAGTTATAAAAGAGGTCAGGTTCAGTGCATCATTAATTTGGGTGAATTTATCTTTAGAAGCATTTATCTGGGTCAGCATGGATTGCCACATGTAATCTAAATGGTTCAGAGCCACTTCTGCATCCAATAAGCGGGTATCAATGTCGCTAAAATCAAGGGATAAACTAGTAATAGATTTTTGTAATGCGCGTTTACCTTTGATGCTCTCTTCCAGGCTGCGTACTTCTTCGATCAGCATGTTTTTACGTTTTCGTACTTCTTCTGCCTTGGAACCAAAAATGCCGCCAGTAATAGCGAGGCCGATCAGTCCCGCTGCGATACCGGAGAAAGCCAAGCCTACGAATTTATCGTAGTCTTTCTTGAGTTGGACAATTTCCTCTTTTTTCTCAATGATCTTATCGTCCAGATCTTCGATGCTGACTGACATCTTATAGTCTTTCATCAGCTTTCGCTTATTTTCGACTTGTGGTTGTAAACCTAGAGCAATGCTGCCGTTTGACAATCTGCCGCCAATCAGTTTTAGCTTGAAATCGGATACTTCGGTTTTGACTTTTTCTGTTTTCTCACGCTGTTTTTTAATATCATTTTTTATGGTGTCAAGGATTTCCTCTAGAGCAGATGATACTTCTCTGTCTTCATGGGTGTAGGTGATCTGGGCGAGTTGTCTCTCCGATATTTCTCCTAGTCTCATTTTTATGCGTGTGATAATTGGCATTTCATTAATGATGCTAATGATGTTTTCACCCGTTTCGGTGATTTGTTGGCCAATAATTTCTAGGTCTATGCTCTGTTGCAGAATATCGTTTTCCACATCGCTCCAGCTAAACGAGTGAGTGCGGATTTCTTCAAACAAAGTGTGAATATCTTCTGGTTCTAATCCGGCGATATTGATCTTTTGGTAACCCAAGTAGCTTTTTACTTCCTCAAGATTAAAAGGGAGTGATAGACCTTTTTTAACATACAGTTTGATATTAATCAGGTCTTCTTTGGTAAATATTCCTCCGGGGCGTGCAACACCTTCTTGTTTACCAGTCAGTAATTGCAAGGTAGCCGAGGGAATATCTGTTTCGTTCAGTGTTTTTTCCGCTGGAAGTTGAGCTAATAACATATATTTCTCCATTAATGGTTCTTGCTTTATTAAAAAATCATTAAATACATCAAGGCATAACCGAACGTTATAATACTCATGTTGTTAAATTAACGTTGTGTTTTTTATTGAATAATCTGAATTAAAAATACATATATTTGCATGATTAATTGTTGTAAAAACAGTTTAATTCATGAGTTTTATTAAATAATTGTCTACATTTTTATCAGTCTTAAATGAAATTATTTATGATTTTTGTATATCTAATATATGAAATTAAATAGTATGAATTTTTATTATTTTAATAATTAAATGTAAAATAAATCCTTTGTCTTTATTGTTCATATAGTTTGAAATTTCATTTTTTAATTGACATTAAGATGATAAATATAAAATATTTTAATGTTATTTTTATAAAATACATTTTAAAACAATCGGTTATGTTGGTTGCATGATGTGGAGATTATATGATTTCTATATTATTGATTTAAAAGATAGGTAATGTGATTTTTTTATCAAGAATAAGTTGGATGTTTTTTGCTTTGTTATTTATGGTATATTAAAAAACAGATGGAATAGCATTCTATTCTCCTTATGTCATTGAATAAATTTTTTGTTATTTTTAGATCTATATTTTAATTAAAGTCTTAATTGTTTATATGATGGTTTAAATTAACAGATAAGAAGGATTTTTTTATAATTATATTTAGTTATTATGGAAGTGACATCTGTTTTTTATAGGGCGATTTTTTTAGAATAATAAATATTTGTTCCGTTGTTTATAATAACGGTATTTATTTAGTAAATTTTCCGTAGTAAATAAAAGAGTCGTTTTTGTATAAATTGCATCGTGAAAATTGATTATGCTAATGAACTTAATATTTGTTATCGGAATGGCTGAGTCTCTGATTTAGCCTGTTTCAGTATTGGGATAAGAGCATATCACTAACGGAATCGAACAAGCATAAAGACATAAATAATCAGGGCTTTAATTATTATTAATGCCCCGTATAATCCTACTTTTTATCATGTCTTTTGGGGCAGAAGTGGTGAATCAAATTGCTAATGTTGTCGCTGATGTATGTAAAACACTGAATAATGAACAAGTTAGCGAAGTTGGTATCCAACAGATTTCATTTCCTCTGCCAGCAGATTGCAGCACTTACTGGTTGGAATGGCTGGCAGCGCAGTCTCATTATCCGCAGTTCTATTGGCATCACAGAGAGGGCCATGAAGAAGTCGCTGCTTGTGGGCAAATCCATCTTTTCAGTGATATCGCTTTAGCCGAAAACTTTTTGCAGAGAAACCGTCAGTTTCCACAGATGCGGATCTGGGGGCTGAATGCTTGGGATCGGATTCAACCAGCTCGTATTACGCAATCAGAAGCAGGGGAAACGAGTTATCTGTTTTTGCCCCGTATCGAATTACGCCGCTGCCGTGATGAAAGCTGGTTGTATCTGAATATAGCTGGTCCGCAGGATGTAAGGAATGCACAGGAATTTCTGCAACAATTAGTTCCGCACCAGGAATTCTCTGCGTTACAGGCGGTGGTAGTGAATGCGGAGGATATGCCGGAACGCGCCCGGTGGAGTGATTTGATTGAGCAGGCTTTGGACTCTATTACCCATCGTAAGATGGAGAAGGTAGTGATGGCGCGTAAGACGCAACTAGAACTGAGTGAATCTTTAGCGGCTGCACAGTTTATGGCCGCGAGTCGCCAGATAAATCACTGTTGTTATCATTTTATGCTAGCTTTTAATCAGCATGAGGCATTTTTGGCGTCTTCACCAGAACGGCTTTACCACCGTAAGCAGACTCAGCTTTATACAGAGGCGCTGGCGGGGACGGTTGCTAATTCTGATGATGCTCAGCAAGCCGAAAAATTGGGGCAATGGTTGCTAGGTGATAAAAAAAATCAGCATGAAAACTTGCTAGTTGTTGATGATATTTGCCAGCGTCTTCAAGGCGCAGTGGTTTCTGTCGATGTTGCTCCGCCAGATGTGATTCGTTTGCGAAAGGTTCAGCATTTGCGCCGCCGAATTCAGGGAAAACTAAAGAGTGCCAGTGATAGTGACTGCTTGCATCGTTTACAACCAACGGCCGCTGTTGCTGGATTACCTCGTGAAGCGGCGCGTGATTTTATTCGTGATAGCGAGTTATTCAGTCGTGATTGGTACGCCGGGTCCGCAGGATATCTTTCCTGTGAGCAGAGTGAGTTTGCGGTTTCACTACGTTGCGCACAAATTAACAACAATTTACTTTCACTGTATGCCGGTGCGGGGATTGTGATGGGGTCTGATCCACAACAAGAGTGGATAGAGATAGAGAATAAAGCTGCCGGGTTGCGCACTTTACTGAAAGGTGAATGAAAACAATCTCCGATTAAATGGCAATTCATTGAACTAGGATAAAGAAATAATTATCGGTGCCGTTAGGCTAATAGCCAGCATTTATAGAAATTCTTTGAGTAAAATATGTCAAACAGCGCATTTAACCGCCGCTGGGCGGAACTTTTATTGGAAGCACTTACTCGCCACGGATTACGTCATGTTTGCATTGCGCCCGGTTCACGCTCCACGCCTTTGACAATAGCTGCCGCAGCAAATAACAAACTGATTTGTCATACTCATTTTGACGAACGCGGATTAGGACATCTGGCACTGGGATTATCCAAAGCAAGCAGAGAGCCGGTTGCCGTTATCGTTACTTCTGGAACCGCAGTGGCAAATCTCTATCCTTCATTAATTGAAGCCAGTTTAACGGGTGAACGAATGGTTTTCCTTACCGCTGATCGGCCTCCAGAATTGATGGATTGTGGTGCGAGTCAGGCTATTCGTCAAAATGGTATTTTTGCTTCTCATCCATGCCAAACAATTTCTTTGCCAAGACCGACCGTAGATATACCGGCAAGCTGGCTGGCTTCTGTCATAGATCATAGTATGGAGAATTTGCGGCATGGGGCCTTGCATATTAATTGCCCATTTGCCGAACCATTATATGGCAATGAAGAGCCTGCTTATGATGAGTGGCAGCAGCAGTTAGGCGATTGGTGGAAAAGTAAAACACCTTGGTTAAGCCAGCCAGTAGCTAATGTTGTGGCAGAAGTAGCGGATTGGGACTGTTGGCAACAGAAAAAAGGCGTTGTATTGGCTGGTCGAATGAGTGCCGAAGAGGGCGTTAATGTTGCTAAATGGGCAAAGGCATTGGGCTGGCCGTTGATTGGCAATGTGCTTTCACAAACTGGGCAGCCATTGCCTTGTGCCGATTTATGGTTGGATAATCCTCATGTGCAGGAGATTTTAGCGCAAGCACAACTGGTAGTGCAGTTTGGTTCCAGCCTGATAGGGAAACGCTTGTTACAGTGGCAGGCGAAATGCCAGCCGCAGGAGTTTTGGATTATTGATCCGATACCAGGCCGGCTTGATCCTGCCAATCATCGTGGCAAAAAATTGACCTGTCATATTGCTGACTGGTTACTGGCTCATCCGGCACAGCCGCGTATACCGTGGGCACAATCGTGTACATTGTGGGCAGAAGAGCTCAAAGTCTGGTCAGAAAAAGCAGTTAACTGTGTCAGAACTGAATTGGCTGGGAAATTTGGTGAAGCAACGGTGGCCTATCGATTGTGTGAATTACTGCCTGAACGCGGGCAGCTGTTTGTCGGTAACAGCCTGACTATTCGTTTGATCGATGCACTGGGGCAATTACCTGCGGGATATCCGGTTTACAGTAACCGGGGTGCTAGCGGCATTGATGGGTTAATTTCCACTGCGGCAGGTGTGCAACGGGCAACGGCAAAGCCCACTTTGGCTGTTATCGGTGATTTATCGGCGCTTTATGATCTCAATAGCTTGGCTCTATTGCGTCATCCTTCCGCTCCAATGGTATTAATTGTGGTAAATAATAACGGCGGGCAGATTTTCTCTTTACTACCCACTCAGGAAGAAGCAAGGCAGCGTTTTTATTGTATGCCTCAATACGTTAATTTTGATCATGCTGCGGCGATGTTCGGCTTGAAATATGCCAGCCCACAAAATTGGATGGAATTGCAACAAGGTATTGAACAGGCATGGCAACAAAATGAAACCACACTGATTGAGCTAAAAGTGCCGGATAGAGAAGGGGCTGAGTGTTTGCAACAACTGTTAAAACAGGTGGCTATGTTGTGAGCCTCGCTTGTCGTAAGTTTAACGGTCACAATGACCGCCCGTGGCTGGTTTGGTTGCATGGATTATTGGGCTGTGGTGATGAATGGTTGCCATTAGTGAATCTGTGTGCTCAGCATCCTTCATTGGTTATCGATCTACCTGGTCACGGTGATTCCACTGACGTGCGGGTAAAAGATCTTCTGGAGATGAGTTGTCTTTTATCTGAAACATTAGCAGAACAGCAAATGAGTAAATACTGGCTGATTGGCTACTCCTTAGGGGGCCGTATTGCTATGTATCATGCCTGTTATGGTGATAATCAGGGATTATGCGGATTGCTGGTTGAAGGGGGAAATCCTGGGTTATTTTCCCAACAGGAGCGGAATAATCGTCTCGAACACGATAGAAATTGGGCCGGACGTTTTCGTTCTCAGCCGATTGAACAGGTTTTATCTGATTGGTATCAGCAGCCGGTTTTTTCTGATTTATTACCTGCACAGCGTCAGCAACTGATCAAAGTACGCCGTCATAATAATGGCAATGGTGTGGCTAATATGCTGGAAAATACTTCACTTGGACATCAACCTTGGTTAGTACCGGTATTGCAACAACTGGCGTTACCTTTTGTTTATCTGTGTGGCGAAAATGATAAGAAATTCCAACAATTGGCAAAACGTTGCGCTTTGCCGCTGCAAACTATTCCACATGTTGGGCATAATGCTCACCGAGCGGACACGGCGGCGTTTGCTGCGGTAGTAAACCATTTTTTATCACTCTTTAATGTATAGGAATACGAATATGATTTACCCGAGCGAAGAAGAACTCTATGCCCCAATTGTATGGCAGGACTGCTCTGAAGGGTTTGACGATATTTTTTATCACAAATCCACAGATGGTATGGCTAAAATCACCATTAATCGCCCACAAGTACGTAACGCATTTCGGCCATTGACGGTTAAAGAGATGATGCAGGCATTGGATGATGCCCGTTATGATGACAATATCGGGGTGATTATCCTGACGGGAATGGGTGAAAAAGCTTTTTGTGCTGGTGGTGATCAAAAAGTTCGTGGTGATCATGGTGGTTATAAGGATGACAACGGCATGCATCATCTGAATGTTTTGGATTTCCAACGCCAAATTCGCACTTGTCCAAAACCGGTCGTTGCTATGGTTGCTGGATATGCGATTGGTGGTGGTCATGTACTGCATTTGGTATGTGACCTGACCATTGCGGCTGATAACGCTATTTTCGGTCAGACCGGACCTAAAGTGGGCTCTTTTGACGGCGGTTGGGGGGCATCTTATATGGCTCGAATTGTTGGTCAGAAAAAAGCCCGCGAAATCTGGTTCTTGTGCCGTCAGTATGATGCTAAACAAGCGTTGGAGATGGGGCTGGTTAATACAGTTGTGCCTTATGCGGATCTGGAGAAAGAGACCGTTCGCTGGTGTCGTGAAATGCTGAAAAATAGCCCAATGGCTCTGCGCTGCCTGAAAGCCGCTCTAAATGCGGATTGTGATGGTCAGTCTGGATTGCAAGAGCTGGCAGGTAACGCCACCATGCTTTTCTATATGACAGAAGAAGGTCAGGAGGGACGTAATGCATTCGTTGAGAAACGCCACCCTGATTTCAGCAAATTTAAACGTAACCCGTAATGCGTACTGCAATTTTATACCGGTTCAGATTGCCGATGGAGTCAGGTGTTATCCTGCGATATCAGCGGCTTAAAACTCGTGATGGTTTTTTGGTTCACTTACAGGAAAATGGTCAACAGGGATGGGGTGAAATTGCACCATTGCCGGAATTCAGCAAAGAAACAGTTGAACAGGCGGGTGAAGCAGCGATGGCATGGCTTAGACAGTGGCATCTTGGCGCTGAACCTGATGAAAGTGAATTACCTTCTGTCGCATTTGGGATTAGCTGTGCATTAGCTGAATTACAGGGTAACTTACCGGAAGACGCTGATTACCGGAAAGCGCCACTATGCAATGGTGATCCTGATGAACTGATTGTTCGTCTCAGTAAAATGAGTGGACAAAAAGTTGCCAAAGTGAAAATCGGGCTGTATGAAGCTGTACGTGACGGCATGGTAGTGAATGTTTTACTGGAAGCGGTACCGGATTTATCTTTGCGGCTGGATGCTAACCGTAGTTGGAGCCGTGCTAAAGCGGACAGTTTCGCTAAGTATGTCAATCCTGATTACCGTAACCGAATTACCTTTCTGGAAGAACCTTGTCAAACCCCGGAACAATCGCTCGCTTTTGCCCGTGATACAGGGATTGCCATTGCATGGGATGAAAGCGTCCGTGATGAAGGTTTTAACGTAGAGGCACAAGCAGGGGTGACTGCTATTGTGATTAAACCCACTCTGATAGGAAGCCTTGCCCGTTGCTGTCAGTTGATTTCAGCCGCGCACAACGCTGGATTGGAGGCGGTGATTAGCTCCAGTATTGAAACCAGCTTCGGTTTGACTCAGCTTGCCCGTATTGCTCATTGGCTGACGCCAGCGACTATTCCTGGACTGGATACGCTGGAATTGGTTCAGTCTCAGTTGGTGCGCTGTTGGCCGGGCAGCACGATGCCAGTAACAAGATTGGACGAGTTAGACATCGCATGGCGCAGTTAAATTCATTTACCCAGTGGCCATGGCGCTACTGGGCATCGTTTAGCCCTGAAAATATTGCTGTCAAGTTGCGTAATCGTTCCCTAACCTGGCATCAATTAGTTATCTCTTTGGATACGATAGCGGCCAATTTTCGCCAACAGGGGATAGTTGAAGGCAGTGGTGTAATGCTGCGAGGGAAAAACAGCGAAGAGATGTTGTTTTGCTATCTTGCCGCGCTACAGTGTGGTGCGCGGGTATTGCCACTGAATCCTCAACTGCCTGAAATGCTCTTGGCTAAATTACTGCCACATTTGAATATCGATTTTGTGGCTGATTTTTGTGGTGACAACTTGCCTGTGATGGATGCCAAATCCCTCGATTGGCAAAGTGAACCACTAAATTCTGATGATAATTCAGTCATGTGGGATGCTATGCGCCCGGCCAGTATGATACTGACCTCCGGCTCTTCTGGATTGCCTAAAGCGGCTGTTCACTCAATTCATGCTCATCTTGCCAGCGCGCAAGATGTACTTTCAGTAATCGAATTTCAGCAACAAGATAGCTGGTTGCTCTCATTGCCGTTGTTTCATGTATCGGGTCAGGGGATCATTTGGCGCTGGCTAATCAAAGGGGCTTCTTTAGTGCTCAGAAATACCAATCTGTTAGATCATGCTTTGGCAGATTGTACTCACGCTTCATTGGTTCCAACTCAGCTTTGGCGGTTACTGGAACAGTCACAAAATCAGACACTGAATTTGAAACAAGTGCTGTTGGGTGGAGCAATGATCCCCATTGAATTGACTCAAAGAGCGGAACAGCAAGGCATTTGCTGTTGGTGTAGCTATGGTTTGACCGAATTGGCTTCAACAGTATGCATTAAACGAGCAGACGATCTTCCCGGTGTCGGCAATCCTTTACCGGGCAAAGAAATTCGACTGATAAATGAGGAAATTCAGATTCGTTCTGGCAGCCTTGCTAATGGATATTGGCTGGATGGTAAATTACAACCGTTAGCTGATCGTGATGGCTGGTTTCATACCCGTGATCGGGGAATAATCGAAAAGGGTGAGTTACGTATCCTTGGCCGGATGGATAATCAATTTTTCAGCGGTGGAGAAGGCATTCAGCCGGAAGATATTGAACGGGTGATTAATACCTATCCACAAGTAGAGCAAAGTTTTGCTATTCCTGTACCTGATCCTGAATTTGGTTATCGCCCTGTCGCGGTGATAGACAGTAATTCATCTGAGGTCATTGATACATTACCTGAATGGTTGATTGATAAACTGGCTTCTTTTCAGCGCCCGGTAGCTTACTATTTATTACCTAAACAGTTTAAAAATAACGGCATTAAAATCTCCCGCCAGCAAATTAAAAAATGGGTGATGGATTTACCTGGTTTCCCTTGAGCTATTTTTATCTGTATTTGGTGTGGTGAGATGGATATCCATCCCATTTGCTCTATTGATATATATCCGCCATCTTTCAAGTTGCCTCTTTGTTGGCTGCGCTCACTCACCCCGGTCACATAGTTTGCTATGCTCCCGGGGATTCGCTCCCTTGCCGCCGCGATGCATCTTGAAATCCATAGGGTATATTGCCACTTCAGAATAGCGATTCAGCTTATTATGCTATGAATTTAGTGAAGCTATAACCGAATCTAAAAGTTGTGAATTACAGGCAGATACCAATCCTCCACCAAACATAACTTTTTCTCTACTACCATTTAGCGTGCAGTAATCCCCACCTGCTTCTTTAATGCAAGGCAGAATAGCTGCGCTATCCCATGGTTTCATTAAAGTATCGATGGCACAATGAATACGACCATTTGCAACCATTGCGTGCTGATAACAGTCATTTATAAACATAAAATCTTTAGCTGTCTTCACCAAGGAATTGAGATTATACGGAATTGTCCCATCGGCTAGATGGTATGATGAACTATGTATCCCTGATGCAGAAATTACGGCATGACTAATTGTATCTGGAGAACCGTTTTGAATAATAAGCCTGCGTAATGAGACATCATTATTACTCATCCAACAACCCTGCCCTTCTGAAGCGTACACAATAGTTGAAATAGCAGGAAAACTAATAACACCCGTAGTAGGTTCTCCATTCTCGACAAATGCGATTAGAGTGCTAAACAATGGCACACCATATAGAAAGGCCCGAGTACCATCGATAGGATCGATAACCCAACCAGTTTCAAATTTACAAGATCCAGTCAATCCAAACTCCTCACCAAGAATAGGGACTCCCGGGCATTGTTGCTCTAAAAGATTTCTAATTTCAGATTCGATTCTTACATCAGTATCTGTTACAACAGAACGATCAAGTTTATATTCGAATTCCTGAGAGCCGTTGAATCCATCTTGAGTGATTTTTTTAACCTTTTTAATCGCTCTGAGTGCAATATTAAGCATATCTGTCATTTTATGTTGCCTAATAATGGGTCATATGTTGTGACCCATTTTCATTGTCATCCTTAAACCATCCCTAGAGAGGTGGTCTTTTACTGCTCACACCTGAAGTATCTTCATCATGAAATCATCAAGATTATCCTTAAAATCAATGATATAAGCCCATGAATACTCGGAGTGTTCATCGGAGAGTTTTACGGTACCTTCGCACTTCACTTCAAAATTGACTTGAATACATTTATTTTCACCTGCTTTGTACTCAGCAGAACTTACGAAATTAACTAATTCTAATAAATTTAAGTTGGTTTCTTCCTTGATTTCACGTGTAAGTCCTTGAACTATTGATTCAGCATTCTCAATACCACCTGAGGGTATCTCCCATACATTGGGGAGAAATTCATGTTCTGATCGTTTAAGAAATAGCACGCGTCCTTCTGGGTCTCGGATGATGCCACCTACAACGATACGATCGTAAGCAGAAAATAACTTTGCAATTTCCTTTGGAATGAGCCTATTCACTTTCGGAGCCTTTCAGTTGTAGAAGTAATAATTGCCAAGTAGTTATCAATGAAGTATTGGCGCTCAGGACCATACCAAATATCTAGTTTAAACATGCTATTATGGAATTTAATGGCATTTTTAAAGTTCTCAGGTAATACACGGTCTTTCTTTTCGTAGTTCTTAGAAATACGCTCTGGAGAGTGGAACAAACTGTAATTGTGGATAGGGCAAGTGGAGCCTGGAATATCTGCTTCAACAGCACCAGCTTTAATCAATGCATCAACAAATTCGTGCAAGCCAACTGTAAATTTACTCTTATCAAACATAATAGGCATTGCATACCATGCTGGGTCTGCTTTTTTTGGAATTCGGGTTATCTTCAAGCCATTAATTTTTTCGATTTCATGTTTCAGGATACGAGCGGTTTCACGTTTTTCTTCCATCATTTGATGGAATTTATCCATCTGCGGCAGTACAACAGCAGCGCCTAATGGGTGCATACGTAGGTTGAGACCTGTTCCAGTAATAGCAAATTCTTTCAAATTGTCTGTATGAACTTCTTTCTTTGCGCGTTTGTTAAAGTGACCAACAAGCACTGCACGTTCGTAAAACTCGCGGTGCTTAGTTGCAAAGAAACCACCTTCCCCGGAAGTTAGAATTTTCTTACCTTGGAAACTCCATGCAGAACCGTCAGTGAAACTACCAATCATTTTGTTATTCCAAGTAGCACCGTGTGCATGAGAGCTATCTTCTAAAAGAAGGATGTTATTTTTCTCACAAACTGCCATAAGTTCATCCATATCACAAGGTATACCCCACATATGCGTGACAACGACAGCTTTAGTCTTCGGGGTGATCAAAGATTCTACAGCCTTAGGGCAAATGTTTCCGTTGTCAGTACAGTCTGCAAATTTCAACTCTGCTCCTAGCTGGTGGAGTGGACTACAGGTTGCAAAAAATGTGTAACTTGGAACAATAACTTCATCGCCTATTCCTATACCTGCGCCATAATACATTGAAAATATAGCAAAGCAGATCCACAATATGATAACCCATATCTAACCAGACACCTCCTCCTGCATTACTGTACTTACCGCGCCAATTACTATTGGGATCCTTGCTTGGGATTGTGTATCGAATCTTAATTTGTTTGAGTTTGCCATTGTTTTCATCCATTACTGATTTTAGTTGTCTGTATGATTTAGTATACCGCTTTTGACAAACAGTAAATAGTTCAACGTTATTGGTATAGGCTAGTTGTTTCAATTTTTTAGCTTGATTGATACTAATGGCAAATGGTTTTTCTTTGATGATTTTTAATTTTTTTCCAGAGCAATACTTAATGACATCTTCATACATGTAATGAGGAAGAGCTACAAGAACAGAATCAGTGGGAACCTCTTCCAACATTTCTTGATAGCAAGAATAACTTGGTATTTTGTAATTAATTAGCTTACGTGCTTCGATAATGTTTTCTTCTAAAATATCACAGAGTCCAACGATTTCAATCTCTAATGTATTTATTGTAGGGATGTGCTCTTTAAGAACAATATTTCCGCAACCAATTATAGCTAGTTTCATTAATTCTCCTTAATCTTGGATTAATAGAACTATCTTCTGATTTAATAATTTTAATAGAGAATGTTCATATATTTGTAGTTCAAATATTATTTGTTATGTATTCTCTTAACGGATTATCGTATTTAAAATACTCTTTCCCGTTATAGAAGAATATATAACGCACAGTTATTCGTTCAAAAATTTCTGTTCTCTATCGATAAGGATGGGGATCTTAGCAATATTACTTAACCCCTCATTTATATAAAATAGTTAGATACGATAAAAAATTTATTCAATAAAATTAGAAACTAGAAATATGACCTGTATTTATAGATAAGTCATTACTGGTTTTTTGGCTTCTAGCGTTGCTCAACTGTATATACACATATCAAACCTAGCAAGCTACCGAAAATTAATAGAAAAACCATCATGTCATGCAGCACAATGTTGAACAACCCAGATATGTACATATAACAAGCAGCAATCACTAATTGGGCTGTATGAAGAATACCACTAGCACTACCGGCATTAGTCTTAAAAGGCTCTAGAGCTCTATTTAGCGTGATTGTAAATAAAATAGAGTTGATGATACCTATTAGTGAAAAGGTTATCATATAGCTATAAGTACCCAAAATATCTTCAAATTGGTATAGTTGGCATCCAGCAGCACCCAGTATAATTAGCCCTGTGTTAAGCAAAATTCTATCAGAAATCCAACGTCTCAATAAAGACAGACCAAATGAAGTCGTCACACTTAATGCCGCAAATAATCCCATCCAAAGCGCATATTCTTTGGTAGTTAAGCCATATTTGTTTATTAGTACGAGTGGACTGATATTTACATAAGTGAATACACTGGTAAGCCCGACAGAGGAAATAATCACCATCTTGATAAAATTGGGATCTAGAAAAGAATTTATCGACTGTACTTTATTCCCTAAATTTTCAAGTGGTCTGATATTCTTGTTCATATTAACAGAGGCAGCACTAACTATCACACCAAGAGCAGCCATAGAGTAAAATATGGACTTCCACCCCAACAGAACAATTATTGCTCCTATACTTGGTGCTAGGATTGGCACTGTACATGAAATACCATTGAGGATAGCGTAAGCTTTTACTCTCTCATCACTATCGTAAGAACATTTTCTCACTGTTGAAAGTGCCGCTATATAACATATTCCGCTGCCACATCCTTGAAGAAATCTACTGGTAATAAACAGCTCAACTTCTTGAGCAGGAGTAATTGCACACGATATTGATGACGCTATAAATAATGCTGATCCAAACACTGATGTTAATGACATACCAAATCGATCTACAGTTTTTCCAGCAAGTAATAGACTGCTTGCAACTCCTATGAGATAGACGGAAAACACCCGATTCATTTCTATATCAGAAGCTAAAAGGTGTAATTTTATGTTTGGCACAGATACTAAATAGAGATCAATGCCTAGTGGATAAAGTAGAACTAATAAGCTGAGCGATCGAATAACACTCCATTGCATACAATACATTCCAGAAAGTGAATAGGTGCAATGGCTAGCCCAAAGCAATTCAGCAAAACGGTGAGCCGAAATTTAGCAATTTCCTAAATGGAAATCCATAACTATAATTAGCTAAAAATAAATCGGGAAATATTTGTTTTGACTCTTATCAATGCTAAATTTCTTACTATCTATTACCTCAACAGTTTAAAAATAACGGTATTAAAATCTCCCGCCAGCAAATTAAAAAATGGGTGATGGATTTACGGGTGATAGATTTACCCGGTTTCCCTTGAGCTATTTTGATTTATTTTCGTACTGCCCATTATCACTAATGGAGTCATGGGCAGAGATAATTAATGATACGGGGTTGTTAGCAATCAGCCTTTCATTTTTTTCAGCGCATTTTCAACACCGGCGCCATATTCTGGGTGAACTTTTCTAAATAGCTCGACTTGGCGGCGTTGAGTATCTTCATGAGCTTGTGACAGTTCACTGGCGATACGGTCAAACATACGCTGATGCTCTTTACTACTGATTAAGTTATATAGTGCGCGAGGCTGACTGAAATAATCTTCATCTTGACGATGGTTCCAGTGATCGGCATCTCCTTCTAAAGACAATGATGGGTGTTTGAATTCAGGTTGTTCCTGGAACAATCCTGCATTGTTTGGTTCATAAGTCACGGTGTTTCCGCTGTTGCCATCGACCCGCATTGCCCCATCACGGTGGTAATTATGGAACGGACAACGAGGCGTATTGACTGGAATTTGATGGTGGTTAACGCCAAGACGATAACGTTGAGCATCACCATAAGAGAACAGACGGCCTTGTAACATCTTATCAGGGGAGAAACTGATACCTGGCACGACATTGGCTGGGTTGAAAGCAGCCTGTTCAACATCTGAGAAATAGTTATCAGGATTACGGTTTAGCTCGAAATAACCGACATCAATCATCGGATAATCGCCGTGAGGCCATACTTTGGTCAAATCAAATGGGTTGTACGATAACAGATTAGCTTCTTTCTCTGGCATGATTTGGACTTTTAATTTCCAGCGTGGATAATCTCCTTGCTCAATTGCTGCAAACAAGTCACGTTGAGAACTTTCACGATCTTTACCTACCAGCGCTTCTGCTTCTTCGTCCATCAGGTTTTTAATGCCTTGCTGACAACGGAAATGGAATTTCACCCAGAAACGTTCATTATCTTCGTTGATAAAGCTGAAAGCATGGCTACCAAAACCGTGCATATGACGGAAAGATTTAGGTACGCCACGGTCACTGAAATCAATCGTTAATTGGTGCAGTGATTCAGGTTGATGAGAGAAAAAATCCCATTTATAGGCAGGATTACGTAAATTAGTGTGAGGATCGCGTTTAACAACATGGTTAAGATCTGGGAACTTCAGCGGATCACGAAGATAGAATATCGGGGTATTGTTGCCGACTAAATCCCAGTTCCCTTCTTCAGTATAGAACTTAAGCGCAAAACCACGAATGTCACGTTCAGCATCTGCTGCGCCGCGCTCACCGGCGACGGTTGAGAAACGGGCAAACATCTCGGTTTTTTTGCCTATTTCAGAAAAAATCTTAGCGCGGGTGTACTTAGTAATATCGTGAGTAACCACAAAGATGCCATGAGCTCCAGAACCTTTGGCATGCATACGGCGCTCTGGGATCACTTCACGATCAAAATGGGCAAGCTTTTCTAAAAACCAAACATCTTGTAACAACATAGGACCACGTTGACCCGCAGTCATGACATTATTGTTGTCAACGACAGGGGCACCAGCATTCGTTGTAAGTCCTCTCTTTTTCATCACACTTCTCCTGTTTTACATGAAAAAAAACAGCGGAATCGCTGATTAAGAAAAAATGTTCTGGTCAAATGGCGAAATGCAAATATTGTGTTTTTTTATAATTCATTTATTATTTTCTTGTTTATTGTTTAAAATAAAACTATTTACATAATTAATTATTAAGCAAATGAAATGAAAAATTCACACATATTTAGTAAGTATAGATGATTCATTTCTTTTTGTTGTCTATCGGTTTAGTTGTATTTACGTAATATGTTTAACATTAAGTAAATAAAGAGGAAATATCATGAAGGTTTATCTTGCCGCGGTAGCAACCGGTTTGTTGTTGATTGCTGAATCAGCGAATGCAATTTCCGTGAATGTTCAGGCTGGCCGCCATTTCACCCATACTTCTGCGGCAATTGGTGATAACAGTGCTGGATTATCCTTTAATGGCAACTGGGCACGCAGTGATCATAATGGGCAGTTGGGAAGTTTGGGAACCGCATTTAGCCTGCCTGTTGGTCCATTGACGGCCAGCATTGGCGGTAAGGCTCTCTATTTATCCCCTAAAGATGGGAAAAATGGTGAGGCATTAGCCGCAGGTGTGGGTTTGAGTTGGACTATTATGCCCGCTTTAGCGCTGTACGGTGAAGCTTACGGTGCGCCATCCAGATTAACTTCGGGTATTGATTCTTATGTTGAGGCTGCGGGTGGCTTACGTTTTACCGTATTTAAACCGTTGACGGTGGATGCTGGTTATCGGGTTATGAACATGAGAGGGAAAGAGGGAAATAGGGATAACAAACTGGCTGATGGATTTTATATCGGTGCTGGTTTGAATTTCTAATTTACTTTTGCGTTTTGTCCGCACCATTGCTGATGCGGACAGTTAATTAACCTACTTCTGGCAGTAAACCACTGACAATACCTATCTGGATGGCAATGACTGTAATTCCGCAAAGAAATACTAGAATCAGAACGGGTTTTCCGCCTTTTACCCGATAGGCTTTTTGTTCAATTTGACGACTGCGCCAAGCCAGCATGGAAGGCAGTAACAGGGCGAGAATGGACAGTGCGACTGCGGCGAAAGTTAACGCCATAACAAAGTTTGGATAGTACAAGGAGCAAAGTAGTGGTGGAACAAAAGTCATGATGCCGGTTTGCAGGCGGCCTGTCGCATTATTACGGCGTTTGAACAGATCTGCCATATAGTCAAACAAACCTAGGGAGACCCCAAGAAATGAGGTTGCCAGTGCCAAATCAGCAAACAGACGGACAGCAAGCTCTACACGAGGCGTCGCGACAACTTCTCTCACCGCTTTTAACAGTCCATTCAGCCCTGATTGCTCCGCTAAGATGCCGACAAAAGTATGGGAAGAGATGGCACCCAGAGTGGCTAATTGCCATAAGATATAGGCAGTCAGTGGGATAGCACTGCCGATAACAAATATTTTGCGTAACTTACGGGTATCGCCCCCCATATAATTGACGATACTTGGCACACTGCCGTGAAAACCAAAAGAGGTGAATACCACGGGAATAGCTGATAATACCAAACCTTGTTCCAAAGGCATTGACATCAGGTTAGTGCTTTTAATGTGGGGCATCATGACGGTCAGCATAATAACCAGAAAAATAATTTTTGCCGTAAACAGCAGGCGGTTAATCATATCGACAGATTGAGTACTGATAGTGACAACACAACCCGCGACAAGAGTGAAAATCAGCACACCGTATGAAACAGGAATAGGTTTATCCAGCCATGAAGAGAGGCTGCCTGACAGCAACTCACCTGCACCACTGATATAAGCGGTTGTCAGAGCATACATGAGGAAAAGCATACTGAAACCGGTGAGCCATTGGCCTCCTCGCCCAAGATAACGTTTTGCCAGCGTTCCCAGGCCCGTATCGGCCGGGCTGTATTGATAAACTTCCACCAACAATAAAGCGGTATAGCTCATCAAAACCCAAAGAGCGATTAACATCACGAAGGTTGTTCCAAAACCGACACCGGCTGCTGCCAGCGGCATCGCCAGCATTCCTGCGCCAATTGTCGTGCCCGCTACGATAAAAATACTGCCAAGAGTACGATTCTTCACGCTTTCCCCTAGTTTCTGAACTGATTGAAATCGTTATGGAAAGGCAGGCTAAAGGATTAATTTATTCATGTCAAATTAAGGTTACACTTAGTGTAAATAAATAATTACAATTGTGTTTTTGCATGATCGTAAATGATGTATTTCATTAAATATAAAAAGTTACTTATTCTATTAAGTATTTAAAAAACCAGACTTTATTCACACTTAAATAAGATAATTTTTTATTTTCATCTAGATTGCCAATTAAAATAAGACGTTATTCATTATCTTAACAATTAACGCATGGTGAAATAAAAATTATCAATGGAAAGAATATCTGTTTGTTTTAGGACATTGGTTGTATCTGTTCTATTCGCTATATCGGGGCAAGCTTATGCTTCAGAGTTTATTGGCCCGGCGGATCAAGAGGTTATCACGCAACAACAGAAAGCGTTATTGCAGCAGGCTCAACAGCAGCGGGAGGCGTTACGTAACAACATCACTTTGTCTCCAGATTTAGAGCCCGAAACTGATGGTGCTAAATCTGTTTGTCATACCATCCGCTATATTCAATTTGAAGGTGTTGAGAGCCTTTCCCAATCAGTAAGGGAAAAACTAATACAACCTTATTTAACCCGTTGCTTAACCTTGCCAGATATTAATGAACTGGTGCGTAAAGTATCGAATGCCTATATCGAGCGAGGTTATGTCACTTCTCGGGCTGGGCTCAGAGCACAGGATTTATCCACCGGTACGCTCATTATTACCGTGAGTGAGGGCAAAGTTGAATCAATCACGCTTGATGGTGAGACATCCCTTTCATTGAAAATGGCCTTTCCGAGGATGGTTGGTAACATACTGAATCTACGGGATATTGAACAGGGGATGGAACAACTGAACCGGCTTCCTTCCCAACAGATAACCATTGATATTCAGCCAGGAAAACAGCCCGGTCATTCTGCGGTTATCTTAAAACGAATATCGACTCGTTTGCCGGTTGGCGCTAGTTTGGGGATAGATAATAGTGGTCAAAAAAGTACTGGCGCCGGGCAAATCAACGCCAGTGTGAATGTAGATAACCTATTACATCTTGCAGACCAATGGTCATTATCTGTCAGTCGCAACAACGATTTTCGTAATAACCACCGTAGTCGAAGTCTCTCTTCCAATGTGACGATTCCTTATGGTGACTGGTTGTTCAATTATCAATATGCGTGGAACGATTCTTTTCAGGAGATTCCGATCGGCTCACAAACCTACCGTTATGAAGGTGACAATCAAACTCACCGGCTAGCAATAAACCGGACGTTATATCGTGACGGTGAGCAGAAACTGGCTTTGAATGCAGGAATAACACATCGTCAGACGGCTAATTTGTTTGCAGGAAAGAAATTATCCATCAGCAGCCCGACATTAAGTGTTGCCAATCTTGGTATTAATTACAGTTCGGTACTGGCGGGTGGCTATATCACGTTCAACCCTGCATTGAGTTATGGCTTACCCGTGTTAGGCGCAACAAAAGATGATCCGCATTTCCCGGATGCTCCACGTAGCCAATTTCGCAAATTCAGCCTGAGTGCTAGCTATTTTGTCCCGATCTCCGACTCGCTTTATTACCTTTCATCTGCTTACGGTCAAACCACACCGTACAACCTTTATGCCAATGAGCGTCTCTCGTTAGGCGGGCAATATTCTGTTCGGGGATTTAAAGAACAATATCTGACCGGCAATCGCGGTGGGTATTGGCGTAATGAACTGAATTGGCAAATTTCAGAGTTGCCTGTGCTGGGTGAACTGGCCTTAACGGGAGCGCTGGATACGGGTTGGTTACAGGGAAAAACCAAGCAAATCGATGGCGGTAATGTTACCGGTACAGCGCTTGGCATATCACTGACGCACAGCAAGTTCAATCAAACGATGACATTGGGAACACCTCTGATTTATCCAGACCACCTGAAACCGGATAACTGGGTAGTTTACTGGTCTGTATCACTGATTTTTTAGCGATGTAATACGGATATTTATACCAATAACTTTGTACTCAAATTAAGAAAGGACAGAATAATGGAAAGACGTAACGGCCCTATGGCAAGGGGCGCTTGTTATCTTTTAATTTATCTTACTGCCGTATATCCCCTTCATCCTGCTATTGCGGCCGGGATCACGCCAGATAATAACCGAACACAGGTACAAAACCAGGGTAATGTGCCGATCGTAAATATTGCTACGCCTAATGGTGCAGGAATATCTCACAACACCTATAAAGAGTTTAATATTGCCACTCAGGGTGCCGTATTAAATAACGCCACTCAGGTTGCTAAATCACAATTAGCCGGGCAACTTAACGCTAACCCTAACTTGAATGGTAAATCGGCTGAATTGATTATTAATGAAGTCACCGGTAGTGGTCGATCGGATCTTCAAGGAAAACTAGAGATAGTTGGTCATAAAGCCAATGTGATGATTGCCAACCCTAATGGCATTATTTGTGATGGTTGTGGTTTTATCAATACTGGCAGTGCAACATTGACCACGGGTAAACCTCAATTTGATAAACAGGGCGCATTGGAGGCATTGGAGGTTAAAAAAGGCCAGATTACTATTGGTGGCAAAGGGTTGGATGGTAAGACAACGGATTATATCGATATTATCAGCCGAGTGACTGAATTAAATGGAAAAATTCAAGCTAATAATTTATCCCTGACGCAGGGAGCTAACCGGATTGATTTTAACGATGGCACAGTGAAAAAAATCACTGGAGAAGGTGTTAAACCTCAATTAGCCGTTGATACCAAAGCATTAGGCGGCATGTATGCCAATAAAATCCGTTTGGTTGCTACGGAAGATGGTGTCGGTGTTAATCTTAAGGATTTAATCAGCAATCAGCGTGATATTACCTTAAACGTTAATGGCAAAATTGAGCTGGGAAATGCCAAAGCCAAAACGGATTTTAATCTTAGCGCTAAAGAGACTCATATTGCGCAAAAGAGACTCATATTGCGCAAAATATTAAGGTACAAGCGGAACGGGATATTACTCTGGCAAGTACTAAATTGGATAATAAAGGGAGTGTAACTGCGGGCCGGGATATGCGGATATTTGGTGATACCTTGCGTAATACCGGTGATAAAGCACTTTTGCAAGCCAATAATAATATGTGGTTACAGAAAGATTCTCAGGGAAATAAGAGCACTCTGATTGAAAATAAATCTGCAACGATAAAGACTGTGAAAGGGGATTTGGTTGTTCGCACTGATAAACTGGATAATATAAGAGATCAAACCATAACTGAATGGAAAACCATTCCGGCTGACTCCGTAGGAATTAATAAATGGGCTGGTAGTTTTTATGGTATCAGACAAGGTGTTGATTCCGTCATTACATTGGCTGTGAAATTGAAAGATTTTAATCGGGATAAATGGTTTGGTATTATTGATTTATTAAAAAATAACTTTATCAATATTAAACAGGATAGATTTTCAATAAAGGCGATAAGCCCAGCAGGGAATATTGTTTCTGGTGGTAATGCTTATATTAATGCAACTAATTTGCGAAATGATGTTTCATCTATATATGCGAAAAAGGATCTTATTCTCACCGGGGAAAATATTGATATTATCAGTCGTCAATTAGGTAAGAAAAATACATTTTGGCATTATACTACATCAAACCCTATGGTTGGCAGTGAATTCAAAGATGATGATGCACCACCGGGTGATTGGGATTTATTTTATGTTTATGAAGATGCAGAATATACTAAGCAAGGAGAGTTATATACTTGGGGAGAAGAAAGTTATATATCGTCTTCAATTAGTGCGGAAAAAAATCTAGTAGCGGATTTTAAAAATAACTTAAATATCAGAACGTTGATTCCTGATGATGCAAAAAATCTGTCAGAAATAACAGTAACTGCCCGACCTGACACATTATCAGCAAAAAACATTTTGCTTCACGCAGGTAAAATCAATATCACTGATAAACTAAAGGCTATTGATGGGTTAAATATTATTTCCGAGAATGATATTAATCTTAATAATTCAGCATTGATTTCATCAAATAGCTTATCTATGACAGCAACTAATAATATTAATGCTTTGCAAGGTGAACTAAAAGCCAAAGATGTAACTATTATCAGCCGCAACGGGAATGTTCAGTTTCAGAGTAGTAGTAAGCCAGGATATTTTAATCCTGATAATACGCGTAAAATAAGCAGCTTGGAAGCTACGGGTGATTTACTCTTACATGCAGGTAAAAATATTCTTCTTCGCAATATTTTCTTAACGAAAAGTCATAATATTTCTTTAACTGCAAATCATGATATTACCATTGATAATAACAGTGAGTTATTGACACATAAACGAATGGGGGATGTGAACGCTGAAAATAAAGAACAAACGCTGTTTAATCAGATGTTATCTACAATAGGTAAACTTGATGCTAAAAGTTCTGTTGTGATTAATGCTGGCGGAAATTTATCTATTAAGGGAGTTAATGTTTCAGCGGTAAAAGATATCAACTTGACCGCTGCAAAAAACATTGATCTCGCTCCCCGTGAATTATCTCCTTCACTGAATAAACTATTTTCCACATCCCGTTCTGGTGAATTAAGTAGCCGATTAACCGCAGGAAATAATATCAATATTATCAGTGGTGCAGATATCAATGGCAAGGCGGCTCAAATTAACGCCAAAGGTAACACATTATTATCAGCAGGTCGGAATATTAACTTGTTAGCTCTGGGCTATTCCGCTATTGATAATAAGAACGATAACAATAAAGATGATCGCCATATCGTTGCTGTAGTTAATGGTGGAAAACAGCTTACCTTAGCTGCTAATGGAACGCTGATTACCCAAGGCGCTACATTAAGCTCAGGCGGAAATACAACGATTTCTTCCGGCGGCAATATGCGTTTTGAATCAGTGCAGAATCACGCTTACCGGGAAAAAGGCAGGGAATTCACCGAATCAGTCACACAGCAAGGTACTGCATTGACTAGTGGCGGTATATTAACTGTTATTTCAAACGGCAGTATTCTTTTCCAAGCCACTAAACTGACTGCCAAAGGTGCGATGGACGTCGCGGCGAAAGGCGGTTATCTGTACGCTCAGGCAATGGAAGAATCTAGCCACTATGAGAAAACAGAAACCAAACGTAAGTGGTATGGCAAAAAGAAAACCATTAAACGTACCCGCCATGATGTTACTAATAAAGTCACTGAATTTACCGCGGGTGGTGATATTAACCTGTTAAGTCGGGATGATAGCACTTACGAAGCCAGTAAAATTGCGACTAATAAAAACGCCAAACTGACCAGCACTCACGGTAAAGTTAATTTTAAGGCGGTAAAAAATACCTCTTTTGAACAGACTATTACCTATTCCAAAGGCTTTTATATTAAGCAAAGGGATAAAGGTTATACCGAAACCCAATGGGTATTACCGCAGATTTTCACTGGTGGAAAACTGACAGTGGAAGCAGCCAACGGTGTTAGTGCTGATATTAAAGCTAAAAATGGTCAGTCATTGCAAAATGTATTAGCCGTATTGGGAAATACGCCAGAAACAGCTTGGTTGAAAGGGCTTCGAGAAAATAAAGATATCCAGTGGAATGTGGTCAAAGACGCTTATGACAGTTGGGATCACAAGAGCCAGCATTTGAATCCAGTGGTTTCTGCGGTAATTGCGATTGCAGCGGCGGCGGCAACCGCAGGCAGTTCTTTAGCGGCATCTGTTGCATCTTATGCGGGTAATAGCGTTGCGGGTGGGGCGTTAACTGCGGGAATGTCATCACTGGCGGCACAGGCGGCCGTTGCTATTGTGGATAATCAGGGGGACATATCCAAAGCGCTAAAAGTATTAGGTAGCAGTGATGCGGTTAAATCAACAATTACCTCAATGGCGATTGGTGGCGCATTGGCCGGATTTGATTCCTACATGGGATGGGATAAAGCGGCTGATGGTACCAAATTAGATCCCACAAAAGCGAAATTACCCCAAATCAGCAATGGTGATTGGAATAAAGTCGTCCAACGGGTAGCGGGTCAATCCATTATTAGTTCTAGCTTGAATACCGCCATTAACGGCGGCAGCTTTAAAGATAATTTGACTACGGCTCTGTTGGCTAATATTGGCAGCCAGATTAATGCGGAAGGTGCCAGATTAATTGGTGACAACGGCGAAGTGCTTGGAGTGCCGGGTAAAACGTTAAGCCATGCAGTTGTCGCAGGGATAAGCGCTGAAATTGGCAGAGGAAATGTTAAAGGCGCAATGGCAGGGGCTTTGGCTGCGGAATTGGCTGGTTCTATTATGGATAATAGCTTGTTTGAGCCTAAATTTCGTGATGAATCAGAACGTCAGTTAAATAAGCTAATAAAGGCTATGTCTGATAATGAATCTAATGCCCAGCTAGCAAAAGTTTTTGGTTCAGTAGCGGGAGCAATAGTAACAGGAACGCCGGATGGTGCTTACAGTGGTGCAAATGCATCTGAGATAGTTTTTCGTTATAACTATATTGATCATCAGCTTACTCAGTTAGCGTTAGAAAACCAAAAAGATATGTTGGCTGCAATGGAAGGTGATAAAGAGGCTTTAATTCGTGTGGAAGCTCGTCAACAAGCTGCGTTAGCAGTTATGGATTACATCCCTGTCATTGGCGCAACGAAAGGATTTTATGATGCAGAGAAATTGGAAGATTATCTTCTTGCTACTCTCAGTGTTATTCCTAGTGGGAAGTTATCAGTAAAAATCATTGAAAAACTTAAAGTTGCGGTTAAAGCTAAAAATGCCCCTGAAACAAGGATATTGTTGAATGAAATTAAGCGTGATATTAGTAAGTCAGGAACAGTATGGGATTCTATAAAAGCAACACAGCCTGCAATTCCTGGAACATCAATACCAAAATCGTTTGAGATGACGGTAAATGGAAAAGTTGTATGGGTTAACCCAAATGCAACCAAGCATATGGAGGAATATCTAACGCGTAATGGATTGTCACACAGCACAACAGAAGGGAGCCAAGCTATGTTGTCAAGTCTTCAACATGCGATCAAGAATGCATCATCTCAAGGTTTGAAGTTTAATGAAAAAATGCAAGTAGGTCGTTGGGAGTTAATATTTAGTCAGCGATCTACAGATCCTTATCCAGTATTAAAACATGCGTTGTATAAATAATGATGCTGAAAATAATCAAGCCAGTAAATGATCAGGAAGTAATCATTAATATTGATGGTTACACACCTATTGATATCCAATTAGTTGATAATATAAACGAAACTCCTTTATATTGGAGAGTTGGTGATGATAAGAAGAGTTTATTAGAGTTTGCTATTTTGCCTAGTAATGGCAGAATTGCAGCGATTACTTTGGTTATAATTAATCCAGAGTTTATTCAATATGCAGATGATTATCTTATTGAATCATATGAAAGTAAATGTGGTTTTCCTATAGTTGATGTGAATATATGGAGATTTACTGAAAATAATGATTTTAATCATCGTTTTATCGATGAATTCAATTGTGTGATTAAGGCATTGATTTATCAAGAATCTATAATGTTGGTCATAAAAGAGAAATGTATGTTATCCAGTTGGATTAAATGTAGCAACTCTTTGTGGTTGGGATTGGACGATGATGAAAATATTGTAAGTGTTCTAATAAGAGGATTATCAAAAGAAGATATCAATAATTTCTTTAATTCTATTAGTTAGTGTATATCAAGCTAATTTTATCTTGGATTGATATGCGATATTGCTATGTAGTAAAAATGGGTAACATCGGTTTCCATACCGATGTTACCAAATATATATTTTTTTATTACCTTAGATAGTCTTTGTGTTGTATTAGGAAATTTTTTACTGCTTACTGGATCTATCCAATGGAGTCTTGCGATTGAAATAGTATGGGTATCCTTTTGAGGATTTTGTTGCTACGCAAATGCCAGCAGGTTCTCGGTTGCCTGAAAGGTTTAAGACTTTTGATTTTTATGATGAAAAAACAGGTTTGGCTACCAGTGTAAAAACATTGGATACACGTACTGCGGCAAGGATTAAAGATCCGAAACAACTTTATTCTTCCATAAAAGGGAACATTGATTCAGTGGTAGATTTTAGTGGGCATGTTAAAAAGGGTGAAGAAGTAACATCATCGATGATTTCACAACGAGAGATTCGCATTGCTGTACCAAAAGCCACGACGGTAAATCAGTGGGAGCAAATTAACCGTGCAATAGTTTATGGTGCAGAAAAGAATATTAACGTCAAAATTACAGTGGTGAAATAATGAGTGAAATTTTTGAACGATGGAAAAATGCCAGATGTGTATTTAATGGTGATTTCTACTCAGTAACAGCTTATTCTGGTTATCGTGCACTTAATTTAGATACTTCAAGAGGCAACTATATGTTAACTTCTGATGTTTCTGATGAGGAGCTAGGCATTGTAATTCTGGATGCTCTTTCTAAAAGTCGGCTGATTGATCCCGATGATAATTTTTTTGACAATGAAAAAAAGGCTGAGAGATATAAAGAATGGGTTAAACTCTTAATGGAAACTTACAATTATCGTTCAAAACGTCAGCTTTTTAAAAAAATGCATAACTGTGGAATCCAATTGCTTGATGGCCAAATAACGATAAGACCATCTAGCCATGAAAAATTGGAAGGTTGGTCTGAAGATGGTATTTCTGAAGCTGATTATGTCGTGATTCCGGCAGACAGTTCTCCTGAGGAAGTTGGTGCGGCATTACGATTGGCTTTTTCACGTTGCAGAAGTTATGTTTGACAATAAAATAACAATTTGTTTTTACATTGATTATTCATGATCTTTGATTTAGAGAGTTAATTAAGGTGGACACGTAGTAGTTATTATGTGTCCGCTAATTATTTCGAAAAGATTCAAATAGTTATTAAATAAGCCTTACTGCTAAAATTACGGTGGTGAAGTAATGAACATAGATTTTGATCAAGGATTGAATGCGGGTGTTAAGTTTAATGGTGATTTTTATTCAATACAAACCTATTCAGGCAACGGTTTATTAGGGGTAGATCCCTTAGGAAGCGAATACCTATTACAGCCAGTTGCATCTGATCAAGAGTTGGGAAAGGCTGTGCTTGATGCTTTATCAAAAAGTAGGATAATCCCACTTGATGAGTATGGGGATTATTTTGATCATGATGCAAATGACAAACAGTATAAAAACTGGATCACAGAGATGATGGGATCTTATGGTTATCGCTCAAAACGTCAGTTATTCAAGAAGATGAACAATTGCAATATTCGCTTGTTAGATGGTGTGATAACTATTATGCCCTACGGTCACAAAAAACTTGAGCTTTGGACAGGGCAGGGTATTGTCGAATCTGATTATGTCATTATTCCGGCAAACAGTTCTCCTGAGGAAGTTGGTGCGGCATTACGGCTGGCTTTTTCACGTTGTAGGAGTTATGTTTGATTAAAGAACCTAAGTTTTATTTCGTAACTGATCATAGCGATATCCATTATATAAAATCATCAGTAAACAGAATATATGGCATTGTTCTGTTAAGAATAAATCTTATGAATAGTAAAACTGTTTTAGTTGATAAAAATGGTAATAAAAAGAAGTTAATAAAGTCTTTTAGACCATTTATTAACTTCCGATATTTTTAATGAACTCATATATATTTGGTTTTTATTTTCCTCTAAAAACTAATTTATTAATTTTTATATTGTAAATAATTATTAATTCTATAGTCTTTTAATACTTGGTCTATTACCCAACTGGTTCGTGAGCCTGATTCTCCTGTTGATGGGCAAAATCCTTTTCCTTGTAATTCATTAATTATTGTATTAATCAATGGCATTTCTATATGCTTTGGATTATCAATATTAAATTGGTGTAATTTATTATTTTCGTCATAATATGAAATGGCTGAATTTCCAAATGTAGAGAAAGATATTTTTCCTTTAGTACCAATTATTTCAACATTATCTCCTCTAGAGTTCGACACAAAATTCCATATACCCACACCTTGAATATTATTTTCAAACATAAATGACATTGATACACAATCTTCAGCGGGATAAGCATTCCCTTGTGAATTTGCATGTCCTTTGACAGAAATAATCTTTCCCAAAAGAAAGTCTAATATATCAAGAGTATGACATGCTAAATCAACAAATAACCCACCACCGGAAATTTCTGGATTAACAACCCAAGGTAAATGATGAGGATCTTGGTAACATTTCTCTATCTCTCTATAAAGTATACAGTTTACTATCCTTGGTGTTCCTATCGCGCCTGACTCAATTAATTCTTTGATCTTTAAAAATCTTGGCAATGCTCTTCTGTAATAAGCTACAAATAAGGGAACATTTTGGGATTTACAAGTCGCGATCATCTCATTACATTCTTCGAATGTTAATGCCATAGGTTTTTCTACATATATTGCTTTACCAGCTTTAGCCGCTAAAATAGTATATTCTTTATGTGTAGAGGGAGGTGTTGCAATATATACTGCATCAATGTCTTTGTCATTAATAAGTGAATTAGCGTCAGAATACCATTTAGGGACATTATGTCTCTTAGCAAAATCCTCTGCTAAATTAGCGTTGCGCCGCATTACTGCAACTAATTCAGAATTATCTAATTTATAAAAGGCAGGGCCACTTTTTACTTCAGTAACATCACCGCAACCAATAATGCCCCATTTTATTGTTTTTTTCATTTTATTTTCCCAATATGTTTATATCGAATTCTTTCTTAATAAAATCTTGGTGGAGATTATAATAGAATTCTGATTTATCCCATTTTTTTCGTTCCAATATATGATTATATAACATGTTTTTTACTTCTGAATCAAGCGAGTTAATATAATCTTCATCAAATTTCTTATAATCCATTACACCGAAGTGACATGTGGGTTCACATCTATTAGTATGGTAACCCAATTGTATTGTTGCGCGATTATGTTTCAGTATGCCACCATATCCTCTATGTATTGCCAAATTATTATAAAAGATAGCTTCTCCTGGATTTAGTATGATTTTTTCACCGATATTAATGTCAGGCGATTTCATTGGGGCTATTTTTTTTGAACCAGAAAATAATGCTTTTTCTATATTATTAAAATTACGAATATGGCTACCTTTTACAAACCATAAACATTCATCTTTATATAACGGTATGTTTATTTGAATATTATTATGGAAATGCTTATCTGAATACCATGAGTCGAGAATTTCTTCATCAGGAATTTGTATTACATCACGATGCCAGCCTTGACGGTAGTCAACCCCTTTATTTGCGTAGAATAATGAGGCACCATCAAGTATGATGTCTCCACCTTTTAATAAATGGCTACAAATCTCAATAATTTTATTATTATTAATAATTGATTGAATTCCCTTAATTGCCATTTTGGGTTGAATAAATTGAATATTAAACATCTTATCATTATTTTGTTTGATATGATTATGTATTATATTTAAGTATAGATCAATTTTAGACTCTGATAAGATAGGTTTAATAATATACCCATCTTTATTAAACTGTAATAATTCATCTTTATTTAGCATATTTACTAACCTTAAGTAATTAAAATTATTTTTATATTGTAGAATAATTTTCTGGAGTATTGTCATTGAGGAATTTAATAATATTTTTTATTATTCTTTCTTTTCCGGTCTTTATATCTAAACACATTGTTTGTCTATGAATTTTCAATCTGGTTTCATAATCAAATATTTTTATAATGGAATTTATAAAAACATCATCAGAAATATCATTATGTAAACCTAATTTGAAAAAACCTACTGTATTAGAAAAATAATGCAAATTTTCTCGTTTATTTGCAGAAATTGATATAGATGGAATACCTAATGCAGCTAGTTCATATACTGTTCTTCCATTAGAACTGATTGCAATATCAGCAGCCAACATATGTTGGGACATACCGGTCTTAATATTATTTATCCATTGAATATTTTTATAATTTCCAAAATTTAAGAAAGAATTTAATTCTTGGGTAAAAGGATAAGCCGGGCCTGTAATAACTGTTACTATAATATCTTGGAAGAAATTACATGTGGATAATAACTTCAAAAATCGCAAAGTTAGGTTGTTTGGATCTTCTCCTCCAAAAGATAATAATATAGATTTTACCATTTTATTTATTTTTATTCTATTTGACGAAATAAATTCGTCTCGTAGATCAATATAATTATGTCCATAAAGGACATGAGGATATCTTCCTGAAGAATAAATAGCATTTATAGTAAGATCTGTTTTCTTTACACCACTCCCGGTGTCTTCAAATGTAATGATTTTTTTGCCTAAATTTTTTATGGCGTCAATATAACTTTCATCAGTGTCTAATGTGTCATTTATCACTAAGTTTGGATTTATTTTTTTGACATATTGGTAAATGGGTATATTCCTATTTTGTAGGATAAGTTTTATATCTAAAGATTTTAAATAATTAAAAGCGTTTATACTTTCATGAGTGCATAAAACATATACATCGTTATTCTTTAAACTTTTGCTTAAATCAGCCACCCTAAAAGTATGTCCCATTCCGATTCCAGGATAGCCAGCAACTATAAATAGTATTCTTTTTCTCATTTTATACTTTTGTTTAGATATTAGAGGGTTATGATCATTAATTAGTTTATGATAAACAGGGATGAAGCATAAGTTGATTTTTTTCTGAATACAATGTTTTTATTTAAAAATAACTATTTTTAGTTATTTTATGTTTGCATGGCTCCTATTAAATTCTCCTTTCCTCCAAATATGGGAGAGTATTTTGAGATCAAATTTGGAAAGCTTTTCTTCTGCTGGTACTGATATTTTTCAAGCTAATATACCAATTAGCTTGAATTTCTTTTAGGGTTTGCCAAGTACGATGATTGGTCTTTTCTTAGGTAAAAGATGAGTAATTTTAGGATATTTAGATACAGTACTTACTATAGTTATTTATTGTGATGTAGCTCAGTTAAACTGAATGAAAAAAATAGTAATAGATTGTTTTTTAATAAAATAAATGGAGTTTAAAGCTTATTGTAATATACAATTACAAATAAAACTTTAGATAACCCGATAAATTAATTATGGTTATAAAATAGTGTTTGATATTGTTGAATTATTGATTTTATTAGGTATATATATGGATAAAAATGACGTATATACCTGTCATCTTTCAAGTTACCTCTTTGTTGGCTGCGCTCACTCACCCCGGTCACATCGTTATCTATGCTCCCGGGGATTCGCTCCCTTGCCGTCGCGATGCATCTTGAAATCCATAAGGTATATATTGAATTTTTTCTTAATAAAATCTTGGTGGAGATTATAATAGAATTCTGATTTATCCCATTTTTTTCGTTCCAATATATGATTATATAACATGTTTTTTACTTCTGAATCAAATGTTAATGCCATAGGTTTTTCTACATATATTGCTTTGCCAGCTTTAGCCGCTAAAATGGTATATTCTTTATGTGTGTAGGGTGGTGTTGCAATATACATATCGAATCGTTTATTAATTAAATACTTGTGAGGGTTATAGTTGAGATTTGACTTATCTCATTTTTTCTATCCAATATCTATGTATATAACATGTTTTTTATTTTTCAAGCAAGTAAGTTAATATGATTTTTCCCCAGTATTAATATCAGGTGATTTCGACGGTGCAATTTTTACAGTAGTTGTTTTACATTAATCAGTTATAGTCTTTGATTGATATAGTCAATGCTAGCTTGATGAAATGTGATTTAGTGGGCTTTTCGGTCAGAATATTTTTTTGTCACCAGAAATTTGGTGAATTGATCATCAAATCCACAACATTTATAATCAATACATATCAACATTGAAGGTGGTGAGGATATGAAGAGACAAGTGAAAACAATGACTCTCCCAGCGATGACAGCGGCGTTATTGGCGTCTCTGGCTCCTGTTCCGGCTAAAAGTACCGTTCTACCGATGACGGTCGTTGAAATACAAAAATCGGCAGGTTTGATATCTACATTGACATTTAACCTGAAAGATGAACAGGTTTTTCTGCCTTTGTCAGAGGCAACTGCTTACTTGCAAAGTCTGAATGAGTACACGCGAAAGTCGTTATCTGAAGCTATCGCTCATCGTGTTGCTAAGGGGAGTGGTGAATTGTTTTCAAATTCAGTACGCATAAGAAAATTAGCCAATGACAACATTGAATATTGCATGAGGATAAAAGAGGCAATACGTATCGTTCTGTCATCTGATAATCTGAGTAAGAATTTTACAGATCCGTCTCAGCGAGAAATATTTCGGGTGAATATTGTGAAGTTCGGTCGAGCAATAGCGAACTCTGAATATACTGCGTGTGATATTCTTTCGGCTATTGAACAAAGCCTGCCTCCGACAAAGACATATCATCCTGATAATTTACCTACTTCTAGAGAAGTTAAATTGATGATATTAGCAGAACATAAAAACCTTGGTCTGTCAGAGCCGGAATTTTTATAATGGGAGTCAGTGTTACTGTTCATAAAGATGTTGAATTTCATGAGGTTGCAATAGTTTATGCAAAGTTGTTAGAGCATTGGAAAAGGACGGCGTTATTACCTTCTGTATTTGGCCGGGATGGTCAATGGGAACATAATAGCAGAACCTTAGATTCAAATATCTATAAATTGCATATTAGGATGCCAGATGAAATACCGTGGGAAAAATATAAGCCACAGATTGATCGATGTTCGGATAATTATTTAGTGTATGTGCAGCATTGGATGGATAGTAAGAGTTTTCAGGTGATAAGTATTATGAGCCCAAAGGCTCACGAATTAGCAAAGACGTCATTTCTTACAGAGCTTGAGCGTAGGGCTGAGGAGTTCCATTCCATCTAAATTACTATATAACCTGCTGTTAATAAATTAAAAGCCCTTATATACCCAATGGATTTCAAGATGCATCGCGGCGGCAAGGGAACGAATCCCCGGGAGCATAGATAACTATGTGACCGGGGTGAGAGAGTGCAGCCAACAAAGAGGCAACTTGAAAGATGACGGGTATAAATTCGGGGATTCTTTGTCCATGCTATCAAGGTGTGGATATTCGTATTCATTATTGAGTGTTAGTTTTTAAGATAAATACTAAAGCTCAATCTCAATATCACTAAGCGGATGACAGCAGCAGGGTAAAATTTCGCCTTCATTAACAAAAGCCAGAGGTTTGCGTCGATAGCCGACTTTGCCTTTTATCAATTTGACACGACAGGAACCGCAATAACCTTCGCGGCATTGGTATTCAGCTTGAACTCTACCTTGTTCCAGTGCCTCTAGCAGACTGTTATGTAGTTCGGGAGAGCTGTAGATATGATAACCCTGCATACCATGCAGGGTTACTTTATAGCTTGTCATCAGAGTTCAAAATCACTCAGGTCGTCAGGGTTAACTTCAGCATCAATCTGACCAACCAGATATGAACTAACTTCAACTTCTTGTGGCGCGACTTGAACGTTATCAGACACCAGCCAGGCGTTAATCCACGGAATCGGGTTAGAACGCGTTTCAAATGGCAGTTTCAGCCCGACAGCCTGCATGCGGATGTTAGTAATGTACTCAACATATTGACACAGAATATCTTTGTTCAAGCCAATCATCGAGCCTTCGCTGAACAGGTAATCTGCCCACTCTTTTTCTTGTTCCGCCGCCTGAACGAACAGGTCATAGCACTGTTGTTCACACTCTTTGGCAATTTCTGCCATTTCCGGGTCGTCCTGACCAGAGCGCAACAGATTCAGCATATGTTGTGTGCCGGTCAGATGTAGTGCTTCGTCACGGGCGATCAATTTGATGATTTTTGCATTACCTTCCATCAATTCGCGTTCAGCAAAGGCAAATGAACAGGCAAAACTGACGTAAAAGCGGATCGCTTCCAGTGCGTTAACGCTCATCAGGCACAGATATAATTGCTTTTTCAGTTCACGCAGACTCACCGTGATGGTTTTACCGGTAATCTGATGTGTGCCTTCACCAAATAGCTGGTAGTGATTAGTCATCTCAATCAGATCATCGTAATAAGAGGAAATGTCTTTCGCCCGTTTCAGAATCTCTTCGTTGGTGACAATATCATCAAACACAACCGCCGGATCGTTAACGATGTTCCGAATGATGTGAGTGTAAGAACGTGAATGAATCGTTTCAGAAAAAGACCAAGTTTCAACCCAGGTTTCCAGCTCCGGGATGGAGATCAAGGGCAGAAAAGCCACGTTCGGGCTGCGGCCCTGAATAGAGTCCAGCAGCGTTTGATATTTTAAGTTACTGATAAAAATATGCTTTTCATGGTCTGGCAGCGCATTGTAATCAATGCGATCGCGAGACACATCGACTTCTTCCGGGCGCCAGAAGAAAGAGAGCTGTTTTTCGATCAATTTCTCGAAAATCGGATACTTTTGTTGGTCATAACGGGCTACGTTTACTGGCTGACCAAAAAACATGGGTTCCTGTAACTGATCGTTTTTGACTTGTGAAAAAGTGGTATAGGCCATAACTTCCTCAAATTAAATCTTACATGCGCCGCTTTCACAATCGGAATCAGCAGATTCCACGACTTCTTCCAGGTCATCCTGAATGTCTTCCGCGCCATCACGGGTATTGTGGTAATACAGTGTTTTCACACCATATTTGTAAGCGAGCAGCAAATCTTTCAGCAGTTGATTCATCGGCACTTTTCCACTCGGGAAGTGTGTCGGATCGTAGTTGGTATTGGCAGAGATCGACTGATCGATAAATTTCTGCATGATACCAACCAACTGCAAGTAGCCATCATTACCCGGCATTTGCCACAAGAGTTCGTAAGCGCTTTTCAGACGCTCATATTCCGGTACAACCTGGCGCAAAATGCCATCTTTTGATGCTTTGATGCTGATATAACCACGAGGTGGTTCAATGCCGTTGGTGGCGTTAGAGATCTGTGAAGAGGTCTCTGACGGCATCAAAGAAGATAATGTTGAATTGCGCAGACCATATTGTTTGATATCGTTGCGCAATGCTTCCCAGTCATAGTGCAGCGGTTCATTGGTCAATGTATCCAGCGCTTTTTTATAGGTATCGATAGGTAGGATACCTTTAGAATAGGTGGTTTCTTTAAACCACGGGCAAGCACCTTGTTCTTTCGCCAGTTCATTAGAGGCTTTCAATAGGTAATACTGGATAGCTTCAAATGTTTTGTGAGTCAGGTTGTTAGCGCTGCCATCTGAGTAACGTACACCGTGTTTCGCCAGATAGTAAGCATAGTTGATGACACCAATGCCTAATGTACGGCGACCCATTGCCCCTTGCTTGGCGGCAAGGATAGGGTAGTCCTGATAATCGAGCAGGGCATCAAGGGCACGGACCGCGAGAGTAGCCAGTTCTTCCAGCTCATCAAGATTTTCAATTGCCCCCAGGTTGAATGCGGACAAGGTACACAGTGCGATTTCACCATTTTTATCATTGATATCATTCAATGGCTTGGTTGGTAGTGCAATTTCCAGACACAGGTTTGATTGGCGCACAGGAGCGACTAAAGGATCAAATGGACTGTGGGTGTTGCAGTGGTCTACGTTCTGAATGTAGATCCGGCCGGTAGAAGCACGCTCTTGCATCATCAGGGAGAAGAGCTCAACTGCTTTCAGACGTTGCTGACGGATATTGCTGTCCTGCTCATATTTGGTGTACAAGCGCTCAAACTCATCCTGATCAGCAAAGAATGCCTCATATAGCCCAGGAACATCCGATGGGCTGAACAGGGTAATCTCTTCACCTTTGATCAGGCGCTCGTACATCAGTTTATTAAGTTGTACGCCATAGTCCATGTGACGAACACGGTTTCCTTCAACGCCACGGTTGTTTTTCAGTACCAGCAGGCTTTCAACTTCCAGATGCCATAATGGATAGAACAGTGTCGCCGCACCGCCACGAACGCCCCCCTGAGAGCAGGATTTGACCGCGGTCTGGAAATGTTTATAAAAAGGAATACAGCCAGTATGGAAGGCTTCACCATTACGGATTGGGCTGCCCAGCGCGCGAATACGGCCTGCGTTGATACCAATACCAGCACGTTGAGAAACATATTTTACAATCGCGCTGGAAGTCGCATTAATGGAATCCAGGCTATCATCACATTCAATCAACACACAGGAGCTGAATTGACGAGTCGGGGTGCGTACACCTGCCATGATCGGGGTAGGCAGAGAGATCTTAAATGTGGAAGCTGCGTCGTAAAAACGGCGAATATAGCCCAGACGTGTCTCTTTCGGATAACCGGAGAACAGGCAAGCCGCGACCAGAATATAGAGGAATTGGGCACTTTCATAAATTTCACCAGTAACGCGATTCTGAACCAGGTATTTACCTTCAAGCTGTTTGACCGCCGCGTAAGAAAAGTTCATATCACGCCAATGGTCAATAAACTCGTTCATTTGCTCGAATTCTTCTTTCGAGTAGTCTGCAAGCAAGTGCTTGTCATATTTGCCCATTTTCACCATACGGGATACATGGTCATAGAGCGCGGGTGGCTCGAATTGACCGTAAGCTTTTTTACGCAGGTTGAAAATTGCCAAGCGGGCGGCCAGATACTGATAGTCAGGTGCATCACCGGAGATAAGATCAGCGGAAGCTTTGATCATCGTCTCATGAATATCTGAGGTTTTGATGCCATCGTAAAATTGGATTTGAGAACGCAGTTCTACTTGTGATACCGAGACATTTTTCAGTCCATCGGCTGCCCAGTTAACAACCCGGTGGATTTTATCAAGGTCAATTCGTTCTTTGTGGCCATCACGCTTTGTTACTAGCAGACTATGGTTCATGGACAGGCATACCTTACATTTACTTTCAAATTCGCTCCCACCTGCTTTGTGTCTTTGACTTAGGACCAAAACATAATCCTCTCAGTGGCGGAAAAACCAACGAGAGAGTAGTGGTAATGGAATGTTAAGGAACACAATATGTAGGGGGTACACTAAATAATGACAACAAGATAATGTTAAAATCAGCTTTTATCAAGTGCACAAAAATACGGATTCTTGTGGATAACTTGAGGACTAAAATTTATTAAAAAGCCGGAAGCCTGCATCATTACTAGCGGTTGCTCTGACAGAAACACCGGCAAAAATGGGTAAAAAAATTCCTGAAAATGTGATTTATTTGCCGCTTTATTAATCGGTCAGATAAACATGTCAGACATATTGGGTGTGTAACATATAATTGACGTCTACATTGTGACCAAGGCTAAATTTATCCGTTAGCGGGTTGTAATGCAGGCCGATAATATGCTTTTCCCGCAGGGATGTTCTGTCAACCCAGCCTATCAATTCTGATGGCCGGATAAATTTCTTCGCATCATGGGTTCCCTTCGGTACCATTTTTAGAATGTATTCCGCGCCGATTACCGCCATAAGCCAGGCTTTTTTGTTGCGGTTAATGGTAGAGAAAAAGACGTGTCCGCCGGGTTTCACTAATTGAGCGCAAGCATGAACGACCGATTGTGGATCGGGGACATGTTCCAGCATTTCCATACAGGTGACGATATCATAAGCTTGTGGATATTTTTCGGCGTGGCTTTCTACTGTTTCCTGTACATAGGTCACGGGGATAGCTGTTTCAAGGGCGTGCAGTCTGGCAACCTGAAGTGGTTCTGTACCCATATCCAGTCCGGTCACATCAGCCCCTTCACGGGCCATACTTTCTGACAAAATACCGCCACCACAGCCCACATCTAACACTTTTTTACCGAAAATGCCGCCAGAACGTTGCAAAATATAATTCAGGCGTAGTGGGTTAATCCGGTGCAGTGGCTGAAATTCACCTTCCAAATCCCACCAGCGAGAAGCAATCGCTTCAAATTTTTCTATTTCCTGTTGATCAACATTGTTTGGGGTGGAAGGGGTTTTGATGTTCATCAGCGGTTGTTGCTCCTTAAACTTTCTTTAAACAGGCGGATTCACTCAGTTCTGAGATAGTATACACGGCTTAATTTTTAAATACCCGTATCTGATTTTTATAAAACTGTTGGGGTGTGGTATAGTTCTAAGCCTTTGAATTCGGAATGTATGAAGGATAGTGGGTTCCATGAGCGACATTGCTAGAGAAATCACCCCGGTCAATATCGAAGAAGAGCTGAAAAGCTCGTATTTGGATTATGCGATGTCTGTTATTGTTGGACGCGCACTACCAGATGTTCGAGACGGACTAAAGCCGGTACACCGTCGCGTACTTTATGCCATGAGTGTGCTGGGAAATGATTGGAATAAACCCTACAAAAAGTCTGCCCGTGTTGTCGGGGACGTCATCGGTAAATACCACCCACATGGGGATAGTGCAGTCTACGACACGATTGTTCGTATGGCTCAGCCATTTTCCCTTCGCTATATGTTGGTTGATGGTCAGGGTAACTTTGGGTCAGTTGATGGTGACTCAGCCGCCGCTATGCGTTACACCGAAGTGCGTATGGCGAAAGTTGCCCATGAACTGCTAGCGGATCTGGAAAAAGAGACTGTTGATTTTGTGCCAAACTATGATGGTACAGAACAGATCCCGGAAGTGATGCCAACGAAAGTACCAAACCTGCTGATCAACGGTTCTTCCGGTATCGCAGTGGGTATGGCAACTAACATTCCTCCTCATAACTTGTCCGAAGTTATTGATGGTTGTCTGGCTTATATTGAAGATGAAAATATCAGCATTGAAGGGCTGATGCAGTATATTCCTGGCCCAGATTTCCCTACTGCTGCGATTATTAATGGTCGTCGCGGTATTCAGGAGGCTTATCGTACTGGTCGCGGTAAAATTTATATCCGTGCCCGTGCGGAAATTGAAGTGGATGAGAAGAATGGTCGTGAAACTATTTTAGTGCACGAGATTCCTTATCAGGTCAATAAAGCCCGTCTGATTGAAAAAATTGCCGAATTGGTGAAAGAAAAACGCATCGAAGGGGTTAGTGCACTTCGTGACGAGTCTGATAAAGACGGCATGCGGATTGTGATTGAAGTGAAACGGGATGCGGTGGGGGAAGTGGTTCTGAATAATCTCTACTCCCTGACTCAGCTTCAAGTCTCTTTTGGTATCAACATGGTGGCCCTGCATCAGGGGCAGCCGAAGTTGCTGAATCTAAAAGATATTATTTCGGCCTTCGTATGCCACCGCCGTGAAGTGGTCACTCGTCGTACCATCTTTGAATTACGTAAAGCCCGTGAACGTGCCCATATTCTTGAGGCATTAGCTGTAGCACTGGCGAATATCGATCCTATCATCGAACTTATCCGTTTTGCACCGACGCCCGCCGAGGCAAAAGCCGCATTGGTTGCTAAGCCGTGGGAATTAGGTAGTGTTGCTGCCATGTTGGAACGTGCTGGTGATGATGCTGCCCGCCCTGAATGGCTGGAACCACAATATGGTGTGCATGACGGTAAATATTATCTGACCGAACAACAGGCTCAGGCCATTCTGGATCTGCGTTTGCAGAAACTGACCGGCCTGGAGCATGAAAAACTGCTGGATGAATATCGTGAATTGCTGACATTAATTAGCGAATTGCTGTTCATTCTGGAAAATCCTGAGCGCTTGATGGAAGTGATCCGTGAAGAGTTGTTGGCAATTAAGTCGCAATACAGCGATGCCCGCCGTACTGAAATCACGGAGAATACGGCTGATATCAATATTGAAGATTTGATTAATCAGGAAGATGTTGTTGTCACCTTGTCACATCAAGGGTATGTCAAATATCAACCATTGTCTGACTATGAAGCGCAGCGCCGTGGTGGTAAAGGTAAATCCGCAGCGCGTATTAAAGAAGAAGATTTTATTGACAAGTTGTTGGTTGCCAATACTCACGATACGATCCTCTGCTTCTCCAGCCGTGGCCGCCTGTACTGGATGAAGGTTTATCAATTACCGGAGGCGAGCCGTGGTGCGCGTGGTCGTCCGATTGTTAACCTGTTGCCGTTAGAGCAAAATGAGAGAATTACGGCGATTCTGCCGGTGCGTGAATATGAAGAAGGGCTGTATGTCTTTATGGCTACCGCCAGTGGGACCGTGAAGAAGACCGCGTTGCAAGATTTCAGCCGTCCGCGCAGTGCGGGTATTCTCGCCGTTAATCTCAATGAAGGTGATGAGCTGATCGGTGTTGACCTGACTGACGGTAGTAACGAAGTTATGTTGTTCTCCGCGGAAGGGAAGGTTGTTCGTTTTGAAGAGGAAGCGGTTCGTTCAATGGGGCGTACAGCTACCGGTGTACGTGGTATTAAACTAAATGGTAAAGATAAAGTTGTTTCTCTGATTATCCCGCGTGGAGAAGGAGAAATTCTAACGGTCACTGAAAACGGTTATGGTAAACGTACCGCTGAAAACGAGTATCCAATTAAATCCCGTGCAACACAGGGGGTTATCTCGATTAAAGTCAGTGAGCGTAATGGTAACGTGATCGGGGCAATTCAGGTTGAACCAACCGATCAAATAATGATGATTACTGATGCTGGCACATTAGTACGAACAAGGGTGTCGGAAGTTAGCGTTGTTGGCCGGAATACTCAAGGCGTAACACTTATTCGTACCGCTGAAGATGAGAAAGTTGTCGGCTTACAGCGGGTTGCTGAGCCTGAAGATGATGATGAAGACGGGCTGGCAACAGAAGGGGAAGAAGTGAAAAGTGATAGCACCGATTTACCTGATGCTAACAGCAGTGAGTCAGTTGATCCGGTTTAAGTGAGGATATTTTTTCACTTAATTTAAGAAACAGGTGCTTCGGTGCCTGTTTTTTTAAAGGAATTTTTATTAGTATCAAAATCTGCAACAGATGGGCCTTTTTAATCTTTAAACTCTGGATACCCTATGGATTTCAAGATGCATCGCGACGGCAAGAGAGAGAATCCCCGGGAGCATAGGTAACTATGTGACCGGGGTGAGCGAGTGCAGCCAACAAAGAGGCAACTTGAAAGATAACGGGTATATATCTTGTCATTAATGACATTGAATAATGCTGGTTTTTATCAGGTAACCTTTTGAGATATCTTTCTTCTTTTCGTACATCGCTGAAAATATCCCGTTATCTTTTCCGGGTGCTTGGCTTAATGTTGTGGGCATTGGGCGCTTTATTAACAGCTTTTTACCTGGTTAATATCTTTAATGAAGTTAAATCAGATATTCGGCAAGAATACAATGCTAATTATGATTCCACGCTCTCTTATGTGCGTCATACAGCAAGTGTTCTGCGGGATATCCAATATATGACAGAGAAGCATTTACTGAATTCTAATGGAAAAAATGCTATTTTTGATTTTCCACATAATAACCCGGCGTTTTCTTATCATCCGTTGAACCAAAACGCTGACTGTCATACTTTTCGCAACAACACTCATAGTTATTTAAATTCATTAAATAATCTTATCTTCTATTGGAAGGATAATCTTGCGGCGCCTCAGGGGTTGAATCAGGTTTTTCTGGTGGGTACGCAAAGTATGTGTATGGTAAGTTTTTCTATCCGTAATACCACGACTGAACCCGATACGTTGAAAAAAATAGTTTATGAAAATTCACGTAGGCTTATCAGCCTGAAAGAGCAAGGTAAAGAACGAAATGTTTATTGGGTTATACCGGGTGCAAGATCTGATAGCGGCTATCTCTACGTGTTGGCTCCGGTATATGTCAATGGTCAGATGGTTGCCATGATAGGCATTGAACAATTCATCAGATTGGACTCTTTTATTCAGAGACAAGACCGCCCAATTTCAATAACGTTATTGAATAGCAGTAATCACCCGGTGTTGCATTATCCAGCAAATGATGACTATAAACTTCATTATGCTGATTATCAGTTGGCAGCGCCTTATTTTGGCTATGATGATAATTTTACTGATTTACTGCTAAAACGTCGGTTAATGCCATCTTCATTCAGTATCATTTATGCCCTGTCACTGAAAACTATTTTTGAAGGTTTTAAGCTACAGATTATTAGCAGTATTGTGCTTAATGCATTATCTGCCTTTGTCATCATTATCTTGGTGTATCTGTTTGAGCGGAAAATGTTTGTTCCGGCAGAAGAGAATGCCATCCGCCTGGAAGAACATGAGCAATTTAATCATAAAATTGTGGCTTCAGCGCCGGTTGGGATCAGTATATTGCGGGTCAGTGATGGGAGTAATATTCTGAGTAATGAGTTGGCACATAATTATTTGAGAATGCTAACGCACGAAGATCGGGAACGGATTATTCATATTATTTGTGACAGAACCAGCAGTTATGTTGATGTTGTCACCAGTAATCATCATCATTTGCAAATCAGTTTTGTTCATTCCCGCTACAGGAATGAAGAGGTGGCAATTTGTGTCTTGGTTGATATTAGTGTCCGTGTGCGGATGGAAAAATCATTACAGGAAATGGCGTTAGCATCAGAACAGGCTAACTATTCTAAATCTATGTTTTTAGCTACCGTCAGCCACGAGTTGAGAACGCCGCTTTACGGTATTATTGGCAACCTGGAGTTATTACAAGCACATTCATTGCCTGCTGAATCTGTCCGTTTGTTATCAACGATGAATAACTCCTCAGCGCTGTTGCTAAAAATTATCAGTGATATTCTCGACTTTTCAAAGATCGAATCTAAACAGCTTAAAATTGAATCTAGAGAATTTTCCTGTCAGGAAGTTATCTCTCATGTTATTTCTAACTATCTACCGTTAGTAGTGAAAAAGCCATTGACCTTGTATTGCTATATTGAACCGGGTGTTCCAGATTATATCTGCAATGATCCGGTTCGATTACAACAAGTTATATCTAATCTGTTAAATAATGCGATTAAATTCACTGATACCGGATGTGTGATTATCCATGTGACAGTTGATAAAGATTACTTATACGTCAGAATAAAGGACACTGGCGTCGGTATCTCTGATAAAGCGCTTACTCAGTTGTTTGATCCCTTTTTCCAGATCATGCCAAATACGGAAAGTTCATCTCAGGGAACAGGGCTTGGTCTGGCGATTTGTGAAAAACTTATCAATCTGATGGATGGTGATATTGAAGTCATTTCCCAACCACAGATAGGGAGTATGTTTTCTATTCGTTTACCTTTATATGGTGCGAAATATAGGCCAAAAACTCAGTTAATAAATGAGTCTCAGCGGAAAATCATCTTGGCTATACGTAATCTTTATCTGGAGGAGTTTTTACAGCGTTTTCTGGTTCATCATGGCTTACACACTGTTTTATACAGTGAGCAAAATACAGAGGGTAGTGAAATTATTATCAGCGATTTTCCTGATGCGGTTATTTCCTCTGTATACGCTTATATTGAATTATCGACGGACTATATTGGCTCACCGGAACAAATCAGAGAAAACTATTGGTTACATAACACTTACCATTTACATGATTTGTCGGTAATGATTGAGCGGCTGATTTCACCGAATCATAATGTGGTATTGAATACCGCCGCCCCTGTTTTTCAGGCAAACACCCGGTTTAATACTATTGTGGTTCTGGTGGTAGATGATCATCCTATCAACCGCCGTTTATTGGCCGATCAGTTGAAATCCATTGGTTTTCAAACAGCGATGGCAAATGATGGATTAGATGCGTTGGAATATCTGAAGAACGGGGGGATTGATATTATTCTGACGGATGTCAATATGCCCAATATGGATGGTTATGCGTTAACAATGTATTTACGGAATGATGGGTGTAAGCTGCCGATTATTGGTATTACGGCAAATGCACTAGCAGAAGAAAAACAACGCTGTATTGATGCGGGAATGGATGATTGTTTGTCTAAACCGGTTTCTCTGGTGACTCTCAGGCAGACACTGACGCAAATGATTTGAAACCCCGGTACAAAAAAATGCCCGGTACAAACAAATAGTTACCGGGCATCAGGACGACTTTCAGGTTAAAATAACGAACAGTATTTACTGAACGTGATTGTTCGTATCGATAGTGACAGAAGCAAGATAATTGAGTAATGCAATATCGTTATTTACCCCCAGTTTTACCATAGCCGATTTTTTCTGACTGCTGATAGTCTTGACACTGCGTTTAAGTTTTTTGGCAATGTCTGTTACCAAAAAGCCTTGGGCAAATAGACGTATAACTTCACTCTCTTTTTGTGATAACGGTTTATCGCCATAGGGGGTTTTCGTCACTTTTTTCAACAGTTCAGAAACGCTGTCTGGCATAAATTTTTCCCCTTGTTTCAGGGCCGTTAATACATCAGGTAGATCTGTTGGCGCTCCTTGTTTTAAGACAATGCCTTCAATATCAAGTTCGAGTACAGCACTTAAAATTGCTGGATTATTGTTCATGGTTAGAACAATGATGGATAGCCTGGGATAATGGCGTTTGATGTATTTAATCAAATTGATCCCATCGCCGTATATGTCCCCAGGCATGGACAGATCCGTGATCAGTACGTTTGCTTTAATACAGGACAGATTGTTGATCAATGTGGTCGAGTCTTCAGACTCAGCGACGACGTTGATCCATTCAAGCCGCTCAAGTGATTTGCGGATGCCAAACAGGACAATCGGATGGTCATCAGCAATAATGACGTTAAGGTTATTCATCTTATTAGTTACCCTGCTGCAATAGCCTTTTGGTGAAGGATTCAATACGGCCAATGCTATTTTTAATCTCTATTACGTTACTGTCTGTTATGTGTTGTTCCAGTGTTTCGCAAGAAAGTTTGAGGAGTTCTAGGTCTAACATAGCAAAGACGCCTTTCAGGCGATGTGCTGTTTGCGAAAGCGATATCAGATCATATTGTTCTATATCAGTATACAGCTTATTAATATCTATCGGTACTGTCTCGACAAATAATTGTCGGTAATCGCTATCAGTTAGCTGTTTTTGATAACTATTTATAACATTGCCAAAATCGTAATCGCTGCTTTCATCGTTAAATGCTGACATTTCTGAATTTGCAGTGAATTCGTTAAAACTGAAACTTCTCTCAATTAATAACGAAATGGCATTGATAACCGCTTCACTCAGATTGTAGTTACATCGAATATAGTCAGGTTTTATCTGTTCAAAGCCGGCCAGATTATCAACCAGTAATATAGTCGATTTTGCCGAATCGTAGGGTTTATCCGTCAACATGATATCGTATTCTCGATCCATATTTTCTGGCTTTTTAGCGAAGTAAACAGCGCCATAATGATGCAGATGATTTTGCACGATCTTACGGATCTCCGTATTGCTGATATCCAGCAAGGCAGTAATGTCTTCCAGTAGCGGCGGGCATTGGTTTTCGCCGATTATTAAGGGCAGACTGATAGCATAGCGCGTACCCAGGTTGGGTTTGCTGTTTATAGTAAAATGGCCATTTAATTTTCTACATAATTGGTTACATAGATAAAAGGTCAGTCCTGAATTGGATTGATATTTATCACCAGTGGCTTTGCTTAAAAATGGATAATTCAAGTTTGTTAAATCTGTTGAATTAAGTCCGGTTCCTGTATCTATAATTTCGATTTGAATTTGTTCTTTGTATTCCTGAGAATAATTAACGATGAGAGATATTTTGCCATAAGATGTGAGCGTGATTGCATAATTGACTAACATCAGGACAATCTTACTGATGGCAGTACTATCGCCAATAAATAGTGATTCAGGATTAATATTACAGTGATAATAATAATTCAATCCTTTATTATTCATCTTAGGAAACACTTTTTTAATAATATCTTCTAAAATGACTGATAATGAAAACGATTCATTTTTTGCTTGCCATTCACCTGATTCTAATTCATTGAGTAATGAAATATTCTCGATCCAGTCGGATATATATTCAGATTTAGTTAATAAATTATCGACGATACGAACACTATTTTTTTCTATAAGAATTTGTTTCAGTTGGTAAGCGATATGATCTAATTCCTTTATTGGTTGTTTTAATTCAGAACGAATGTTGGTCAACATAAAACGTCGAGCTTGTACACTCTTATCGTGTTCCAAATGGGCAAGTTGTAGACGCCGGCTAATTAATGCTTCCTGATCTTTATCTTGCAGTAAAAACAGATAAGTTTCTGGCAACAGGCGAATGCTGTACATGTTAATTTCATAGACTGAATCATCAATTGAGGTTTGGATGACACCATGATGTTGCTTTGCCATCATCTTAATTTTATTTAAATCGACATTCGGCAACAGATGGTCGGCGATGTTATTGCACATAATTATCTGATTGACTGAGAAATCATAAATCAATAAGCCAATGGGGATATTGGAGATAATATCGTGACTTAACGCATCCTTGACTTGTAGTTCGTGGCTCATCAGGGCATTTGGCGCGATATATTTTCTACGAATGTAAATAAGCCCACCCAAGGACAGGATAATAAATACTGAATCAGCCAGTAACAACCAGATGTTTCTATATAACAAATCGATTAGCAAATCTTTGAGTGATATCCGATACAACAGTTTGTATTGCGTACCTTTAATTGATTGAGAAAATTCGAGCCAGAAACCATTTTGTGAAATATTGACTTTATTAATTTCATTAGGGGGTTGCTCGTCATCCGACAATAGACTGAAGTTGGCCGCTGCCATATCCATAGGAAGAAGATGACAAATAGGCAAATCAAAAGCGATAACTGTTGCCAATTGACCCGGTGAATTGAACGTCGCCCGATAAGTATAAAAATAGATATTTTCGCCATTTAACTTACGGATTGATGAAATATTTTCCCGTTCATCTAACGCGATGGATTGCATCAGCATTTCTGAACGTTTTGATTCGGCAGTCAGTGTTAGATAACTTTCTTTAAATCTCAATTCTGGTTTAAGAATAGAGTGAGTGGTTATCAGAAACAGATTGTTATCTTTACCATTCAGATAGTACATGGAGTTGTATTCATTGCGGGTGCCCCACAAAATCTCCATATAATTGGAAAGGCGTTGTGCCAACTCTACACTTGCAGTGCTGTGGTGACCAAAAATAATCGTGTCGATAGTTTGATAACGATTCTCAAGCCAGTAAACATCAGGTCGTAGCTTCATCGGTGTGACGAGTTCTGGTGGTTTAAAAGATGAGCTATTGGCTTGTTTAAAGATAGAATTAGCGTGGTAACGATAATCTTCTATCTGTAATACTATTTTGGTTGCAACACTATTTAGCGCATATTTTTTCCCCATTAGCCAGGCATTGAAGTAGTTATAGCTGTATAAAAACAGGGAAACAAAAAGCAGAATAATGAACAGACCGTAGTAACGGTTTATGGTTGATGAATTAATAGAAAATTGTTTGTTATACATTCGTTGAGTAAAAGCCTTAATAATTGCTTGGCTGTTTAGCGAGCTCGTTAAATTGGTGAATCTTATGATTCGATCTATTTAGGCTAATTTTAGCAGGATCAGGGCTGAAAAGGATATTATAGATTGAGGATTGAGCGAATAGTAAAGAAATTACAGAATTTTTACGATAGAGACTAGACATATTATCATGTTAGGCGCATAATTTCGCGCCATGGAAGGATGGCCGAGCGGTCGAAGGCAGCGGTCTTGAAAACCGCCGATGGGAAACCATCCTAGAGTTCGAATCTCTATCCTTCCGCCAAATAATGACCCCATGCATCTTCTTGCATGGGGTTTTTTCATTTCCATATGCCATTCAGATAATAATTAATCCATTTTCATAGCCATAAGGTGACCATTCATAGAGGCACTAGGCACTGCTATCGGCGTGCGGGCTGGAATAGCGTTCTCATGAAACTGGAATACAAAGCCGCAGCGGCGGGGGTCAAACTGGATCTGTGGTTCGCCAGTTCGAAAACCTGCCATTGCTGCGGTCACAAAGTGCCGGAAATGTCGCTGCCTAAGCGGATCTGGAATGCCCGGTTTGTCATGTCGAACATGACCGCGATATCAATGCGGCGATCAACAGGCTGTAACTGCCCAGTCGGCCATTCTTTCCTTTGCCAACGTTTCAAATTCCAGTCGCCGGGAGTATAAGTCGGAATGGTGTGGGTCACCCCGGTCACATCGTTCGCTATGCTCCCAGGGATTCGCTCCCTTGCCGTCGCGATGCATCTTGAAATCCATAGGGTATAAAAAATTAAACTTTTTTAATCGGCTTTGAACAGCATAGTTACAGCGGTTACGAACATAATGACAGCCGCACCTTTAAATAAAATCCGTTGTGCCCGTTGGCTTGATAACAGATGTCGAATACTGAGAGCGCCGAGAATAAATACCGTTCCTACGCTGAATAAGACAAAAACCGTCAGTGGTACTAACATGAATCCCCAGTTTTGCAACGAGATAGATTCCATATTAATCACCAAAGGTAATAGTGCGAGATAGAAAGCGATCGTTTTAGGGTTACTTAACGTTAGAGTGAGACCAGATAACCAGGCCGCCGCCAACTCCTTTTTCTTAATGGGTTGGTCTTCACCAATGGGTTGATGATCGGCAAACCAGAACTGCCACGCCAGATAACCCAAATATAATGCGGCACCCCATCTCACCACAACAAATAAGGTGTCAAAACTGTTCGCGATAATGGACAAGCCAAAAACAGCAAAGGATAAATAAGTGAGATCACCAATAATCAGGCCAAACAACACACTAAATCCCGCTAACGCGCCACTACTCACACTTCTGGCGACCAATGCTGCTATTCCTGGGCCTGGTATCGCCGCAGCAACAGTCAGTGCTGCGGTATAGGTTACTATTTGGGACACTTCTAGCATATCTTTCCTCTCAAAATAACACTTTGAAGTAACAGAACATAAAAATGTCACTTGCGTATGCAAGTGACAAATAGGGCTCTTTATAGACAATAACGACATTTTTCTAATACTGAACGTCTTAAGTTTGGCATATTTTCATCCAAAATAATTAAGACATTTTTATTAGTTGTCGAATGACTTCCCGAGAAAATACCATATCTTGAACGGCCAAACCAACGGATTGAAAGATAGTCACACCCTGATCGCACAAATTGGAATGAGATTGAGAAACGGTACCAATTTCTATCCCAATGTCTGACCCGCTAAGAATACCTTTCTCCCTTGCCTTAATAACAGATTGAGAGGCGGCAAGTACCGATTCATTGGAATCAGTAAATAGGGTTGTATTGCTATACATATCTTCGCTGAGTTCTTGGAATCCCAGTGCCGAAGCGCCAATGGCATTGACATGACATTTACCCGGTAGCTCTTTTCTACTGAGTATAGGGTCACGCGATGCCGTAGTTGTGCAAATGATGTCACTATTGAGTACAGCCTCAGCAGGTGAGGCTTTGATCGAAATAGGAAGATTGAGTGTTTTATCACACCATGTGACAAACTCACGGCATCTTTCTGCATTACGACCCCATAAAGTGACTTCTCTAATCGGGCGTACATATAACATGGCTTGCAAATGTGCTTTTGCTTGTAAACCCGTGCCAAGTATCGCTAACCGGCTAGCATCTTTTGCGGCGAGAAGGTGGGTTGCATAAGCAGAAGCGGCGGCGGTGCGGATTTCTGTGATAGCGCCGGCATCCACCGCGGCAATCCCTGAAACACCTGGCTCGTCGTAAACCAGCACACTACCGATGTGTGAAGGTTTATCGCTATTGCTTTGAAACCTCACTACCACCGACTTTAACCCAAACCCTTTATATGGCCCCTCCTTAATATAAATCGGCATGGTGCCCATTAAGCCGTCTTCACCTTTAACAATATTGCGCAAAGGTTGCTCTACTTTTCTTTCCGATTGCAATTTAAATGCTATTTCACTTAGCTTAAGACTAAGTTCCATCGTCAAATAACGCGCAACGGTTTCTTTATCGACATAAAGCATATTGATGCCTTTCAAGATCAGTTAAAGGTTGTCCAGCTTGAATTTATCATCAATCTCGGTTCCGGCAATGCTATTGAGAATTGTCGACATATTCTTTTGAGAAACCCCTAACACAACATCCAGCATATTCTCTTTGCTGAAACCACGGCTTAGGAATAGATCAATAGCACTTCTTTTCAATTGTCCCCGGCAGTAAATAACCTCGATGGTAAATTCACGTAGTGCCAATAATCGTGGGGAGAGATCGTCGGTTTTTTCAATCAATGCTTTAACTATTTTTTTGTCCACACCATTATGAATTGCAATATAGCCGTGTGCCTGAATCGTGTAATGACAACCATTTTCTACTCCGGTTGTAATCCACACAACAGCTTTTTCCTCTTCATTCAGTGAACTATCAATAAATAGGTCGTGTGCTCGTTGGTAAGCGGCTAATAGTGAAGGAGATTCTGACATATAACCACTTTGGTTAGGTATCCAGCCGAAATCATTAATAGAACTTTGAAGTAATTTTTTACTTTTTTCAGGTGTGGTAGTAATGGTGTGTAGAGTAAGTAAAGACATAATGACCTCTGTATATTGAAATCCATTGGGTATATACCCGTCATCTTTCAAGTTGCCTCTTTGTTGGCTGCACTCACTCACCCCGGTCACATCGTTATCTATGCTCCTGGGGATTCGCTCCCTTGCCGTCGCGATCCATCTTGAAATCCATTGGGTATATATATTTGCCTATTTTAAAGCAACATTAGCTTTTATGCGGCTGTAAATACTGACCAAAGCATTTGAATTGGTCGAATATGAGAAATAAATTTTAAATTGTGTAATTTTGCTGCCACTTCTGTCGTGAGTGCGGCATCTACCTCTGAATTAGCGACTGCTTTTGCGGCTGAACTGGTTGAGTCTTTAAAAATGATATCTGCAATTTTTAGATTATCAGGCAACAACTCTGGGATTAAAGCCTTTGGTGCCGGATGGGTTGCAATGACGATATTATCTGTAGTTAATTCATCACGAATAGCAATACCATAATTAGGCGTGTAATTTAAAAATGCGGATGACAAGTTAAACCTGTTATCCATATAAAACTCACTGATATTGTAATAAGCATTGGCGACTACCAATGCCTGACAGTTATTTAAAATAATTTGATTACTTGCTTCTTCATAAGTATTACATAAAACAACCTGGTAGCTTTTGGCGACTTTATTTTTAATGGCAAATTCACCAAAACGAATAGCGGATTGTTCGCTACTTGTACCTGATGGGCCTAAGGTAGCAATATTTAGAACATCAAATGTATCTTTGTTGAAACTAAAAAAAACACATTCCATGATGTCTCTCCTGGAATTACACTAATAAACCGGATTTAACCAATGTGAAAACTTATCTATTCTACCTCTAATTATTTCTTGATAATCTTTGGCAATAACATTGGCTATAGAATCTTCTTTTTGTATATATGACACATTATCTATTTGTGACACAATTGATATTTCAAGGCCAGTGCCTGTTAAAAAACAGCCATCTGCTTCATAGAGATCCTTTTGTTGAATTTCTGACTCGATACAGGGAATATTGCGGAATTTACAAATATCGAAAACAGATTGTCTGGTTATTCCATTGAGAATGCCAGCGCTAAGCGATGGTGTAATAACGCAATTATCTTTTACAATAAAAACATTTGATGTACTTGCTTCTGCACACATGCCTTGTTCATTCAACATGATAGCATCATCAAATCCGTTTTCTTTGGCATCTTCATGAGCAAGTGCGGAATTAACATAAGTGCCGGTAATTTTGGCAGATGATGGAATTGCCGCATTTGATACACGTCGCCATTTTGAAATAAGACATTTAAACGCTGTTTTTTTGGCATAAGCGCCCATAGGTAAAGCGTTAATACAGAGGGTTGAATTTACACCACTTAGCTTAACGCCAAATTTCTCACCCGGCATTAACGACTTTTTAAGCGCTAATGGCCTGATATAAATATCTTGTTTGAAACCATTTTTAATGATGATGTTTTTAGTAATATCGGTTAACTCCTGACTGGTATAGGGCAATTCAATTTTTAATGTTTTAGCTGATTGAATTAACCGTTCATAGTGCTCATGCACTCTAAATAGATTAAGTTGGTTATTGTCTTGATCCCAATAAGCCCGGATTCCCTCAAATGTACCGGTGCCATAATTTAACGCTTGTGTATTGGCAAGAAAGGTCGCATTGCTAAAATTGAGATATTCCCCGTCTAGAAATACGATCCAATCTTTATTAACTGGGCTAACGATATTGTTTATCATTTAGTTGCCCTCTTGTTCATGATTTCTAAAGCCGAATGTCGCTCAATATTGTTGGTATCATCTCTCAGATCATGGATTCGTGCTGCTTTCCAACTTACCATTGCTGCGGTTCCAATAAGTCCACCGACATCTCCGACATGGATGTCAACATTCATATTGAATTTAGATTCCATTTTTTGCTTTATCTTATTAATGAGTGATGCATCATTTAATTCGTCACTCGGCTCTAAAGTGATCTTGAGCTCATCTGTACCGGCTGTGTTGTTGATTTCAATAAAGTATTCAAAACAATATTCGAGTTCTTCAAAGATGGCATTTTCAATATCAAAAGCATACACATTGGCATTGTTTAATAGTAATACATCTTTTACTCGGCCGATGGGTTCTATTTCCCATTGATTTAAGCCTATTGCTTTACACCGAACCATATCCCCTGTTTTGTATCGAATCAGAGGTTTATTCCCTTTATATAAATGGGTAATCACTAATTCACCAGCAACGTGATTATCACCAACATTGAGTTTTTGCTGAGTAAAAGGACAAATGAGTTCGTAATAATTGTTGTATGGAATAGTAATAAGCTTATTGGTATTGTCACAAGCCGCCAGAATTGACGTTTCTTGTGAGGCATACATACAGTTGTAAATTTTAGCGCCCCAATTCCGAGATAAGTTTCTTAATCTATTGGGGGTAATAAGTTCGCCAAGCACCAAAATGATCTCGATACCTAATTCTTTTGCATCACATGCATTGTTCCGACAATATTTTAGCAACTCAGCGGCGACCGCAGGTGTGCAAACTAAAGCAGTTATTTTGAGGTCTTGTATCAGCCTGAGTACTCTGTGCATACCAACAACGGGCGAACGAGGCCACATTTTGATAACGGTATGCCCTAAACTGCGAAATACATCTTCAAATGTATCTCCAGTGGAGTGCAATTCCGTTGGACCCATCACGCCAATAATGTGTTGTTTGCCTTCTTGATTGAAAATAGACTCATATTGCAGAGTCAGAAAACTGTTATTGACTAAAGAGTCTATTTCATTGCGAGGACAAGGTGTTGATGGCCCAGTCGTCCCTGTGGTTTCATAATATATCCAAGCGTTACTTAGGTTATCTGAAGATATCGTGTTTCCCGCCTTACTTAGATCTGATTTTGTAGTAAAGGGAAGTTTTTCAATCAATGAGGATAAATTTTCATCATCATTTGGGTTTATTGCGTCTAGACGATCTTGATAGAAAGCTGACCCATTTTTCGTATAATTTATGATTTCTTTTAATTTTTCGTATTGTATTTTTTCCAATGCAGAGATATTTATCTCGCCAGACAGATATTTTTTTAACTCGGTAAGGTATTTCATACCTAATTCATGAAGTTCATTTCTAAAAATGGAATACATATATATTACCTGGTTATTTATAAAGTGGTAAGTTACCAGTGATTTTATTGATATCTTTCTTTGGTCCAACTATGCCAATGCCAGATAACTTCAATTCATCCGAATGTTCAGCAGATAATTTTCCTTCGTATTCCTCATATGTTCTGCATGATTGCGCTAAACAGGAGAAAGGACTCAATTTAAAATTATCGTTAGATTTTAATTCATTATGAATAGCGGTCAGTACATCATGACTTGCTTTCAAAACAGGCAAAGGCGTTTTAATGACACCGGGATAACAAATGCTATCTTGACTAAAGACATCGTGTCCTACAATCCCGTTGATATTTCTACCAATTGAAACACTAATGACGCTCAGTGCATTCATGGCTAACCCAAGTGGCAGACTATCAGCGATAACGACGACACTTTTATGTAGGTTTTCGTCAAATTCCATACGACTTTCCTATTAACTGAGTGAAATTTATCAACTTATTTATATCGATAATAATATCCGAGACTGTCCATGTACTTATTTCTTTCCATAGCACCACGCCTTTTATATGATCGGGATGATGCATGTATATGTCCAAGTCTTCGTAACTTTCAAAGTAACCAATTAAACTAAAGTCAACTGATTGCTTTCTGTCTACCGTACTTCGACCACAAAACCATCCTTTTATTTCACTTATCTCATTTATATGATTTAACGTCACCTTCTCTGCTAATATAGCCTTTTCACTATCCCAGCTTATTCCATCCTTGAAGGTAAATAAGACTTGATGTGCAATTAAGTTATTTTTGCCCAACATAATTTACCTCATAATTAATGATTTTAAGTTATAATAACATGTAGAAACGATCTGATTTATACCTAATATTAGCGCATGCCTGATTTAGTTTTTTTGATTTGCGTCTAATTTAAATAGCACATTGCATTTATAGCAGTCAACTATTTCCCTATGGTAATAATTTAAAAAAGAGTGGGAATATTGTGGTTCTGACAATGATAAGAAAGCTGTTATGGCTTGCCTTTGGCTTATAAAAAACAAGCTCAATTTGATTGCGCTTACGCCTTGAAAATATGTTTTGTCGTCTTGTGTTCTATCGTATTTTGAGTATTTGTTTTTTAACATGTTAACCGATCCTTATATTGTTTGGAGATAGGTTATTTTGGATACTTTATCTTCCACTGCCACCAGGCGATCAGGCTATTTTACGATCAATGGCTATTTTCTAATAGGTAACAGAGATAATAAAACATTTCGTTGTCATTTCTGATTTGTCAGTAAATAGCCAGTTTTTTGATGTTGAAAATAACTCGCTCATTGGCTGTATCATTCAAGCCATGGTATGTCGTTGAGCATGTCACTCATGATGAGTGTTTTGGTGATATTTTTAAATCATCTATCATTTATGCTTGATTGTTTGCAATGGGTTGTAATATACTGCGCTCGCTTTCGGGGGCTAGCCCTGAAACACGCCGGCTTAGCTCAGTTGGTAGAGCAACTGACTTGTAATCAGTAGGTCACCAGTTCGACTCCGGTAGCCGGCACCAAATCAAATAGGAAGCCGTTATCTTTTCAGAAGATGACGGCTTTTTTCTTGCTTGATAGTAGATGCTGCTGTTTATACCCGTCATCTTTCAAGTTGCCTCTTTGTTGGCTGCGCTCGCTCACCCCGGTCACATCGTTATCTATGCTCCCGGGGATTCACTCCCTTGCCGTCGCGATGCATCTTGAAATCCATAGGGTATATATATCCAGTTAATTCTGCTATTTTCCAGTACAATTTCCCGCAAAAACGAGTTTTTGAATTCATGGCATGGTTAAATTTACTGTCAGGCTGGTCGAAATAAAACCATGTAACTAGAAATATAGGATGGCAAATTTTTAGATAATACGGATTTATTTTCACTAGTAAAAACTAACAGAGAAAAATATTAGCATTTGGGATATCTGTTTTCCAGACATGAAAAAATATTTGCTATAGATGTGTATCCATCTATTCGTCTGGCGAGAGCTGAAAATAAAATGGGATAGGGTGAGTAGGAAATAGCATAGGTTTAAAAATCACATTGGTTAGAAGCGGATATATCTGACAGTGTTAAAACTTTTCACGTAGATATTTACCTGATAATCGGTAATTTATCGTTAGCAACATTAATTCTGTGGATATCTTAAATTTTTTGCCTGACCTGCTGGCGATATTTCGAATAGGGTTGTTGCGATCTCACATTTGTACCAGTTTCGTTGTCCATCACCCTGTAAACAGGCCGATTTCTGTGTCTTCGGCATAAGTGTGGATACCATTCTTAATCGGCATTTTATGACGGATTTCAACGTCGATCAAAAATATTTTTTACACTCAAATATCCATGAGATAAAAAATTTGTGCTATTTTTTATTTAATGAATTTTTTATCTCATAATAAAAAGGGGGTGTTATGTTGCTTGAAAACTTTTGATAAATAATAAAGAACATGCGAGTTGCTTTAGATGCTAAGCGTTTTAAAGGAAGGTACATTAGAGGATTAAATGAAGATTATAAATTTGTATAATAAATACGTAGATGAGGAAGAGAAGCACTTTATGATCATCCGTATTAATAACGATATTTATGTGTTTTCCTCTGAAACTAAGCTTGGTCAAGAATAGGGGTTATTTACTATTTGTATTTAATAGACTAAGTAAACAGGTGTATTTAAATGATGTAGTTACGTAACAGAGAAACACAAAAATAGAGAATGAGAAATTTGTTATAATGCCGAATGCATGGATGCATGAGACCATCATGAAAATAATTTTTACTACTATTTGTTACTAAAAGTTAAGGTCAAAATATATGCGCAATATTCAACAAGTTTTAGAGTGTTGGGGCGGTTGGGTTGATGATGCCACTGGTATTAATTGGCCACCGATCGCTGCTGGATTTAAAGGTCTGATTGCGTCAACTCGTTCATTACGTCCTTCCTGCTGTGATAACGATGGCTTGATCATTGATGCTTGTATCGCAAAGTTGCAGACGGTAGGTAAATCTGAAGAAATTGAAGTTTTATTTATGTACTACGCTTTAAGGCTTTCCAAACGGTCCATCGCGCGTTTAATTAAAGTACCTGATATTGAAGTACGTTCCCGGTTGCAAAAGGGAGAAAGTTTTGTCCAGGGATGTTTGGCTATGCTTGATATTAAGTTAGAAATGGATGATGAAATACAAAAACACAAAAAGCTTGCGCGTACGCAAAAAGCTATGGTAGTGTACTAATCAGTTAAAGTTGCGAATAAGCCCCGATAGAAATGAGCTATAGAAATAAACTATAGAAATATCGGGGCTTTTTTCATTCCGATATTGCAGGTAATGGGGGAAATTAGGATTTAAGCCATCAAATTCAATTTAAAAAATTCCTGTTATCCAATGAACTCTATTTATACCCTATGGATTTCAAGATGCATCGCGGCGGCAAGGGAGCGAATCCCCGGGAGCATAGCAAACTATGTGACCGGGGTGAGTGAGTGCAGCCAACAAAGAGGCAACTTGAAAGATGACGGGTATAGTACGAGTGAACTTTAAGTATCTTCTATTGTACTCTGATAAATAAGTGAAAATTTAAATCATTATTGTCGAAGGCCGCACTGTGTTGCGGCCTTTTTCGTATTTGCCGTCGCGAATCGCTTACACATATTTTTTACCTTTTTCGCGGTCGGTATCCCTATTAAATCAATCATAACTCGGTGTTGAAAACTAAGAACTAGTCCTCAATGCAGGGCTTGGTTTACCCATGGCACAGGGTGAGTTATTGCTGTTTGATGGAGGTATTTTTGATGAGCAACGGTAGTGATAAAGCGGGTTGGTTAACACCTACCACGCCTGGGCCTGAGTACGATGATGAGCTGGAAAATATATTAAGTCGTTGGCTAGGAGGTGTTTCTGGTTTGCCTGACGATAACGTGCGTTCTCGATGGACATCAGCACACCTGCCCCAGTTACCGGTAGATGATGACAGGTGTGATTTTGACATTACGGATTTTATTTCGGATGCCTCGCCTGCTTTTGAGAACCAGACTGATGAAGGAACCAAATTATGGCGTCATGAGGAAATTGTGTGCTTGATTTCCTTTTATGGCCCGAACAGCCAGCGGTACGGTGCCCGTTTTCGTGATGGCGTGGCGGTCAGTCAGAACAATGACGAATTAGAACGTTTCGGTCTTTCAGTCGACAAACTCAGCTGGCTGACTTCGTTACCGGAACTTATCAATAACCAGAGGGTGCGTCGTTATGACATGACGATCACCTTGCGGCGAAAAGTGGTGCGTGAATACGGTGTTAAATCACTGGTGGAAGCGCCTGTCAAATTCTTAGGAGATTAAATTATGCAGGGTTTACCTGTTTCAAACATTATCAATGTCACGTTGAATATGGCTCCTCATGCGGCTCAATCCCGGAACTTTGGGGCGTTACTGATCATCGGTGCAAGTAACGTGATCAACCCTCATGAACGTTTACGCCGGTATTCGGATATCGATGGTGTCGGTGCTGATTTTGGGCTGAGTTCACCAGAGTATCAGGCCGCGGCGCTTTATTATTCCCAGTCACCCCGTCCGGTTGATTTATATATTGGTCGGTGGGCTAAGGACAATGTGGTCTCCTCTTTACAAGGGGCGGTATTGACTAAACAGCAGCAAATGATGAGCAAATTTATTGCTGTCACCGATGGCTCTTTTAAATTGACGATTAACGGTAAAGAAACGGTATACAGCGGCGTCGATTTGAGTAAAGAGGCCAATCTTAATGGTGTGGCCCAACGGATAGCAGATAAGTTAAAAGATTGTTCAGTCGCATATGATAGTTCTTCTTCGCGTTTCGCTATTATGCCGAATTCTGTCGATGCGGTTGGCTATGTTTCACCGGCAACGACGGGAACTTATATTGGTGATTTATTAAAGCTGGACGAAATATCGGGAGCTACCGCTATCGAATCTACCAAAGCAGAAACCATTGCTGAGGCGGTGGCGGCACTGGGATCGGTATCCAGTGGCTGGTATGGGTTGGTTATCGCTGATGACTCTCTGACGGATAAAGATATTCTCTCTGTTGCTGATTACATTGAATCCGCATCTGTTCCCCGCATCTATGGACATACAGCGCAAAAAGCGGATGTCTTGGATGCTGATGTTAAAACTGATATCGGCTCAAAATTAAAAGAGAGAAACTATCAACGCACACTTTGGCAATATTCAACCGGTAAATCCTACACGGTTGCTTCGCTGTTGGGCCGTATGTTTACCGTCAATTTCAACGGCAATAACACCACTATCACCTTGAAATTTAAACAAGAGCCCGCGGTAACCGCAGAAAACCTCACCGCAACGCAAGCCAATGTGTTGAAAAGGATGAATGGCAACGTTTTTGTTAAATACAGCAATGATACGGCCATTATTCAGGAAGGTGTCATGGTGAATGGGGATTTCATTGATGAGCGCCACGGTCTGGATTGGTTGCAGAACTACGTTCAGAACAATCTTTATAACCTGCTTTACACCAGTACCAGCAAGATCCCACAGACTGATGAAGGTGTCACACGATTAATCACCAATGTTGAACAGTCACTGGCGCAAGCGGCGACAAATGGATTAATCGCTCATGGTGTATGGGGTGGCGATCCGATTGGTGCGTTGGATACGGGCGCAACATTAACCAAAGGTTACTACGTTTACGCACCGCCAATTGCGACACAGGCACAGGCTGATAGAGAAGCACGAAAAGCACCGGTTATTCAGTGTGCAATCAAATTAGCCGGTGCTGTCCACTACGCTGATGTCATCATTAATGTAAACAGATAAGGGTTGAAAATGGCTACATATTCTTTTCTTGATGTTTCCGCTTCTATTACCGGAGTTGGCGGCTCTTTTGATCTTGGTAACGGTGCCGCGCTCTCTGATGAGGGAATTACCGTCACCATGTCGGAGAGTAAAAACACCATGACCACCGGTGCAGACGGAGAAGTCATGCATTCATTGCATGCAACCAAGTCTGGAACTATCACCGTTAATTTACTTAAGACGAGCCCGGTAAACGCTAAATTGAACGCGATGCTCAGCACACAATCGCTTTCATCGGCGGCATGGGGTAATAACGTGATTGTTATTCGCAATAAACAAAGTAATGACATTGCTGTTGCTCGCTCTGTCGCCTTTCAGAAACAACCGGATTTGCAGAATAACAAAGCAGGCGGTACCGTTTCTTGGGTATTTGATTGCGGAAAAATCGACATCATGTTAGGCACATTCTAACCAGCTTACTTCACAACCATTTAAATCACCTTTAAATTTGCCGCAGCATTTGCCTCTATTTTTACGTCGGACTTATGCTGCGGTAGTTTGAGCGAGCTTGAGGATAAGTGATCATGGAATTTGAAATTGATGGCAAAAAATATCGCAGTGGTAAATTGAACGCTTTTCAGCAACAAGATTTAGCGGTGGCTTTGGCTCCGGCTATTCCGGCACTTGGACCGCTGATGAAAAAGATTGTGACAGCTAAAAGTGATGATGGAGTGACGGGCTTTGAAGAAGTGCTCCCTTATTTGGTGGAATCCATCAATGCATTAGGAAAATCCAACCGACATGAAATTAATGATATTTGCTTATCAGTGGTTTCTCGTGAACAGAATGGTATCTGGAACCGGATTTATGAACCTGATGGACAGGTATTGATGTTCGATGACATCAACGGCTTCGAACTGTTGAAAATTGTCGGATTTATTATTCGAGACGCATTGGGAAATTTTTTTCCCGCCCCATTAGAGAGTGCAGTGTAATCTCAGGACAAGCCAATTTAAATTTTGAAACCCTCCCGAAAGGGCGTGATTATCTGTTACGCCCGGTCATTGCGGGCATGTGCCGTTATGAATCATTGAAAAACAGCGTTCTTGATCTGGCTGATATTGCATTGATGAATGATGCCCTTGATGTTAAATCGGAAAATGAGGCCATGATAGAGAGGTGGCGAAATGAGCAATGACGTTGAAACAACTAAAGATTTCCTGATATCGCTGAGGTTTGATGTTGATGAAGTGGAACAGCGTAAATTTATGGCTGTTATCACCGAAGTCACGTCTGGCATTCTCAAAATGAGGGCGGAAATTGAAAACGCAACATCAGTTGTGGCCAGTTTTATCACCCAAATAGCTGACGGATTGGATAAGTTATACGGGAAGTTGCAAGAAACAGACGCAGTGGTTGAAAAAATTAAATCTATCAATGAGGAAAGCGTCCGTCGAGCTGTGGGAGGTGTAGAGAGATTTCTGCCGAGCATTAATGCTCAATCCCATGATACAAATGGTCGCCATTTTAATACTGCCTCCTTGGTCGCATCAATGAATGAGCAGTTATTAAAAGCAACAACGGATTGTGCTAATCAAAATACCAGCATACTTGATAGTGATGACATATTTAATGCCATTGAGGAATTAGTTAAATGGTTAGATAAAGGAGAAATTTCTGCGAAAGGTTTATTGGCGACATTGAATGAATTATGGAAATTTACAGGAAGAAAAATTGTTCTGGGTGTATTATTTGATTTTAATAGTCGGTTAAATGCATTACAGGAAGAAGCAAAGAAAAATCACGAAACAGTGGCTGAAACGTTGTCACGGCGGAAAAGAGAGTATGATAAAAATAAAAAACCACTTATAACATATGATCAACTCGATAATTGGATGTCAACACATGGGATTTATCTTGCTTCTGACTTGACTCCATTTTTCAGTAAAGATAAATATGAAAAATACCAAGAACAAATTGATGGTAAGAAAACGATAATCCACAAAGAATATAGCCAAAAAGTTGCTGATATTTCCAGTAAAGTATCAGAACGATCAAATAAAACGAAAAAGAAGCGCAAGACTAAGCGATTAAATAAAGATCATCTTAAGGCTGGTATTGTTGAACATCACGATGCGCCTAAGGAATTAAATACTCCAGTTAATCAACCAACGAATATTTTTAATAGTGAGCTTACAGCAGCAAAGCTAAAAAAATTAAAATCTTCGCGAGGAGTACGGAATAACAATCCATTAAATATGAACTTTGTACATCAGACCGGGGCGGTGCTTGAAGATAACCCAAAGCCCAGATTTGCTCAGTATCCAGATGCTTATAGTGGATTAAGAGCTACTGCTCATCAGTTGACGCGTTATTTTCGTGGTAAAACCACAGGAAAAAAGCTACAGACTATTGCAAGTATTGTCCCGACATGGGCACCAAAGAAAGATCATAATAAAACCAAACAGTACATTGCCAACGTGTCTAAAATGATGGGAGTTTCTAAGGATACGTTCCTTGATCTCACTGATCCTGATGTGATGCAACGGCTGATTGATAGCATGATGATAGAGGAAAGTGGTGGTAATCCCTATTCACCAGAATTTATCAGGAAGGCGATTATGGCAGAGCTACAGCCAGCGAATAAAGCGCCAAAGCAGGCTGGACATTTAAATCATGTAGCTCACTCTTTGCAGAATATTTCCATTGATCACCGAATGATCAACGGCGCGGTAACCAATATCAACGGTATGATGAATCATCAGGGATTGACTCCCTTTTTATTACATCGTGCGCCAATATCTGCCGGCAATAATATACCGGGAATAGGAGAGGTCAATTATCATATTGAAGTCAACGGTGTTGAATCCCCCAGAGAAGCAGCAAGACTGACTGGAGAAACGGTAGAACGTACTCACAGTATGCTGCTTAGAAATATGCAAACACAGGTGAAATAACAATGGATATATTATCAGTCATGTTTTCTCAGCAAAAGAGAAAAATAGGTGTTATTGTACCGAGTGTCGTTATTTCAGAAACCCATACCGATGTATCGAATATCACCGATCATCCGGTCCAGCAGGGGGTGACATTCAGTGATCATGCTTATGACAGCCCATCGGAAGTAAGAATGGATTTAGGTTTTGCCGGTGGAGGTTCGCTGCTTGATATTATTGATACGACAAAAGTATTTGATATTTCTACCGGGCTGAGCCTTGGAACCAGTCCGCGTGATATATATCAACAGTTACTTGACCTGAGGGCATCACATAAACCGTTTGATGTCGTAACGGGAAAGCGCTTATATAAAAATATGTTGATTAAAGATATCAGTGTCACAACAGATAGAACCAGTGAAAATGTTTTATCGGTGGCTTTAAACCTGCGTGAAATTGTTATTGTTGAAACATCACCGAATAAGGCCGCGCCGGCGGAAAATATGAAAAATCCTGAAGATACAGCACCTGTCATTAATATGGGAGCTAAAGTCACGGTGAAGCCATCAATGCCAAAAATTATTCTTGATTTTATTATAGAGCGAGGTAAAAAATGGCTAGGGTTGTAGAAATTCCTTTATCACCGCAAAATCAGCAATTCGACATTCAGCTAAATGGCATTAACTATAAAATGAGATTAATGTGGCGTGATATCGCGGGTTGGATTTTGGATATTATGACGCCGGACAGTGAATTTATCGTTACAGGTTTGCCGTTGGTTTTTGGGGTTGACTTACTGGAACAATATCGCCATCTTGGTTTTAACGGCTCATTAATTTTTTATGGTGATATAAATCAGGAGAAACCTTTCAGGAATAATCTTGGTAAAGAGGACAGGTTATACTTTGTAATAAGTTAACTTGATGGGGGTAAGGGAAAGATATTTTTAATAATTTATTACATACGCCGCTTAATTGCGGTTCTTTTATTTCTATTAATTAGGTGAATTATGTCAAAACAATGGATAAGAGAATGCCACCTTATCGTTGTAGACAAAGATGGCGAAAAAGTAAATTTATCAGACCTGAAAATCACATTTAACATTAGCAGAACGGAATCTTCCAATCCTGCTAGCGGTATTTTTACTCTATATAACCTCAATAACGAAACCAGTAATAAATTACGTAAAAATGAATTTAAAAAAATTAAATTTGTGGCGGGTTACAAGGAGAACTCAGGACAAATATTCTCAGGCCAAATTCAGTACACGTATGTAAAAAGAGACAACGCAACGGATACTTGTGTTGTGATTCATGCAGCGGACGGGGATGAAGCACACAATTACGCGACTGTGAATACCACCATTGCGGCTGGATATTCGCAAGCAGATTTAGATCATTTGCTAATGCGTGATATTGCCAAATATGGCATTACCGCCGGTCTACGCCCTGAATTCAGTAAATCAGCATCACCCAGGGGAAAAGTACTTTTTGGCATGCACCGCAATGAAGTTTCTAATTTGGCAAAACAATGTGATGCTAATTGGCGCTATGAAGATAACAAACTACATATTGTACCCAAAAATAAATACTTAACTGAAGCCATTGTCCTGACTTCAAAGACAGGTCTTATTGGTATGCCTGAACAAACTATTGGTTCAGGTATTAACGTTACATGCTTAATTAACCCGAATATCCGCCCCGGGACATTAATCCGACTGGATAACCGCTCAATCAAACCAGTTGATCCGGCGACTAAACAAGCTGCTCAATCTGGCGATCATAAGGATGCAAAAGCACAACCGGCAACGTTGGACGCTGATGGTGATTACATTGTCTTCAATGTGGAGTACTCCGGCGATACCCGCGAAACGGAGTGGTACATGACAATAATGTGTATCGCCAAGAGCGATCATACTTTGCTGAATCAATCAACTCACAATAAGGATAAGGCAGAGAGCGAATGATAAATACTGACGAACGACTCAATAGACCCGAAGCGGTCTTTTTTGCTATGCAAGAAGTCATTAGCGCCGGATTGTATGTCTCCTTGCCTTGCATTATTCAATCATTTAATGCTGATGCGGTAACCATCACCGCGCAACCGGCCATCAGATGGAAAATCAGGCAAAGAGACGGGGAACTGGAATCGGTATCCTTGCCACTATTAGTGGATGTGCCGGTTATATTCCCAAGGGGAGGTGGCGTGACGTTAACCTTCCCGGTAAGAGCCGGTGATGAATGCTTAGTCGTATTTGCTGATCGTTGCATCGATTATTGGTGGCAATCTGGCGGTGTACAAGAGCCGGTGGACCCCAGGCAGCATAACCTGTCCGATGGATTTGCGCTTATTGGCCCGCAATCTCAGCAACAAAAAATAGCGAATATCAGCACTCACACCGCGCAACTGAGAAGTGATGATGGCGCGGCGTATATTGAACTTGATCCCAGCAGCCATAACGTCACGATTATCACACCGGCAAAACTTATCGCGACAGCCAATGGCGGTACTGAAATCACTTCACCTGACATCATCCTAAACGGCAACGTCACCATTAACGGCAACTTATCACAGGGCATGGGCGTTGGTGGTGGCACCGCAACCCTGCAAGGCCCGGTCACGGTGAGTCATGATGTGACAGCGGCAGGGATTAGCCTTAAAAACCATGTACATAGTGGTGTGCAATCAGGTGGCGGTAAGACGGGGAAACCTCAATGAGATACAGAAGAGAAATTGACAACGACTATGTATTTGGGCGTGGAGAGGCGGGTTTTCTTATCAACTCACCGGAAGCCGTCGCACAAGCGGTGAAAACGCGCCTGATGTTGCACAGTGGCGAATGGTTTCTTGATAACCGAGAGGGGACAGATTACGACGACGTGTTGGGTAAAGGCACATCGAGTTTTTATGACCTGATTATTAGACAGCGAATACTGCAAACGCCGGGTGTAGAGAACATTACCCAATACCGTAGTGAAAGAAACCCGGAAACAAGAAAAATCACCATTACAGCCACGATAGACACGATTTATGGACAGACAGGAGTAACTGCTGATGTATGAAAGTATTATCAACACAATGTTACCTGCTATTGATAAAAACGGGATCAATGCTCCTGATTATCAAACCATCTTGAATAGCTGGAAGACGATATTCAGGGATATTTATGGGGACGATATTTACATTGAATCTGACAGTAAAGACGGTGTTTTTTTATCGCTGATAGCCTACGTTATTCACGGTTGTAACAACGCAACCATTGCTTCCTATAACTCATTTAGCCCGACAACGGCGGTGGGCGAAGGGCTTTCCCGCAATGTCAAAATCAACGGCATCACCAGAAAAAGCGCCAGCAACTCAACAGTGGATATTTTGGTTACTGGTCGAGCAGGCACGGTTATCCGCAACGCTTCTGTCCGGGATGATGCGGGCAACGCTTGGTCACTACCGGATGAAGTGATTATAGATACACACGGGCAGGCTATTGTGACCGCGCTTTGTCAAAAATCGGGTGCGATTGGCGCATTGCCCCACACGGTTAACCAAATTGCTACGCCAACATTGGGCTGGCAAACCGTGACGAACCCGGTTGCGGCTACACTTGGTCGGGGAATTGAAACCGATGTAGAACTGCGAATACGGCAAGCGGTTTCCGTTGCGCTGCCTTCGAGAACCATTATGGATGGCCTGATGGGGGCCATTGCCAACCTGCATGGAGTTTCACGTTACCGGGGATATGACAACGACTCAGACAAAACGGATGAGAATGGCATACCTGCTCACAGCATTGCACTTGTCATTGATGGTGGAGACTCGAAAGAGATTGCCCGGACCATCTTGGTGAAAAAAACGCCGGGCATACCGACATTTGGCACCACCTCTGAAACGATTACCGATGATTATGGCAATAAAAAAACGATTAACTTCTATCGTCCTACACTGGTGCCAATTTACGTTGAAATACACATTAAACCCTTTATCGGATATACATCAGATATTGGCAATAATATTCGTAATGAAATATCTAACTATATAAAATCGCTTTATATTGGTGATGGAGTCTATGTTACTCGTTTATTTGTACCGGCAAACTTATGCAATAAAAACGGTGGACAGACATATGAAGTATTATCTGTGATAGTGGGTAAATCAGCATCGACAACCGGAACGGCGAACATTGACATCGCATTTAATCAAGCGCCGACGTGCTCACCTGAAAATATTAAAATAGTAACGGTGCTCGAATGAACAAATATATGAAGCTAATTCCTGCATATCACATGGAAGGTAAAAAATATGTCAGGACGCTGGAAGCTGTGACTGATATTTTCAACCAGAATGCGCTGACCACAGATTTACTGATTAGCCGTTTTGACCTTGATAAAGCGGTGGGCAAACAGCTTGATATTATTGGAGAATGGGTAGGAAGAAATCGAATGATCCAAACTCCAATTGAATCCTATTACTTCTCCTTTGATATTACTGACTTGGGATTTGATAGTGGACAATGGAAAGGGCGATTTGACAGTGATAAAAGTTATATCAAACTGGATGATGATAATTATCGGGTTGTCATTAAAGCGAAAATAGGCGCGAATAACTGGGATGGAACGGCCGGGTCATTTAATAACATCCTGAGTTTTATTCATTCAAATAATGGCCTATCGGTATCTTTTGAAGATAACTTGGATATGTCATTCACAGTAACGATTAAAGGAAAATCAATCAGTACAATTACTAAAGAAATCATCCATCAGGGTTATCTCTCGCTTAAACCTATGGGGATAACGGTTAATTACCATATAGTGGAGGGTTAGAAATGGCTAAAAATGATTTTAAAGCATTTGCCATTGGTGAAAACGCGAATACTTTGTCACAAGAAGAATATGAAAGTTCAGATTTTATTGGGGAGGGTTTTAAATCAGGGATAGCAAGGAGTGAGCGATTAAATAAAGTTTGGCGCCAATCTTCGGTTATTGCTGCGGTGATAGGGAAATATATTGCAGAAAAAACCGGTGAAGACGTTATGGATGATGGTGATCTGGAGAAACTCGTAGCGCAATTGGATTTAGCATTAAAACATAAAATTACTACGGAAATCCCTGCTGCTTCACTGACGCAGAAAGGCATATCGCAACTCAACAGCGCGACAAATTCTGACAGAGAAGATCAAGCGGCGACACCGAAGTCGGTCCACGATGTTAGAAAAATCGCTGAGAGCAAATTGAGTGGTGTTTCTGATGCCTCATTGACTCAGAAGGGGATTGTACAACTGAGTAATGCAACAAATAGCACAAATGAAACCTTAGCGGCGACGCCAAAGGCAATTAAAGAAGCATATGATTTTGCAAATACAGCAAACGTAGCAGCTAAAAATGCTCATGATGAAGCAAACAGGGCTACAGATAATGCTAATAGCAGATTGGCAAAAAACCAAAATGGAGCAGATGTCCCTAATAAAAGTGAGTTTATAAAAAACCTTGGTTTAACAGAAACGGTAGAATTGGCGAAAAGTGCCGTGCCGAACAGCCGGAAAATTAATGGCAAGGCGTTGAGTGGGGATGTCAGTTTGAATGCCGGGGATGTGGGGGCTTTTCCAGATGTTCGCGGTGGTCTGAGCGATAATGGCAGATTCTCGGACATGCGCGAAACGGGTATCTATCTTGTAACTATCGCTAATCCTAATTCTGTAACTGACTTACCCGTTTATAATGGCGGTAAAATTTACGCGTATGGATTTCTTTCTGTATTTAAGAGTAATGATCAGAGAATTCATCAAACATATTATTCTCATCACGGAGATATTGCGACACGACAAACTTGGGATGGGCCGGAGCAATACCTGCCTTGGACTATTCAATATAGCACAACAAATCCGGCGCTCCCCGTCGGCGTCCCGCTTCCGTATCCGCATCGTTATACACCCCAAGGCTACCTCACTTGCAACGGTCAGACATTTGATAAATCTTTATATCCGAAGCTAGCGGAAGCCTATCCTGCCGGTAGAGTGCCCGATTTAAGAGGCGAATTTATTCGAGGATGGGATGATAGTCGGGGAGTCGATCCGGGGCGTGTGTGTGGTACGTGGCAGGGGGATGCAATTCAAAATATTACTGGCGGTTTCGCAGTAAGATTGATGGACGGCTATTCACAGCTCGAAAGTTTATCGGGTGCCTTTAATGCGACACGAAATTCAAGCAGTGGGTTATATGCAAGTTATCCCTCCGGCAAACGGGGTGCCGATGACGTTACATTCGACGCATCACACGTCGCACGTACAGCAAACGAAACCCGCCCGCGCAACGTCGCATTTAATTACATAGTGAGAGCAGCATAATGACTGAACAGAAATACTCTTTAGAACATGAAACAGCAATCTTAGGTAAAGATGGTTTGGCAATTCAGGCAGGCTGGATAAAGGTTTATCACTCGAATCAAATCACGCGAGAATTCACAAATTCTGATATCGAATATGTCATGCTCGGTGTCAGTTTGTCAGCCGGCGCTTATCCTGATGCGCCAGAGCTACCTAAATCTCATGATGAGGCTGTTTGTCGCAGTGTAGACAGTAAATGCTGGGAAATCCTGCCTGACTATCGTGGAAAAATCGCTTACGACACATTGACTCGTACGGCTATTGAAATTACGGAAATCGGTGAGCTGCCCGACACGCTCACATTCAAGAAACCGCCCACCGACTTTGACAAATGGGATGGCAAAAAGTGGGTAGTTGATAAAGACTTACTCAAGTCTCATCAAATCAATGAAGCAAAACAACAGCAGGCAGCACTGTTACAACAAGCAAATGAAACAATCTCATTGCTACAAGACTCTGTTGACTTAGAAGTCGCTACAGACTCAGAGAAAGAAGCTCTACTCGAATGGAGAAAATACAGAGTATTGCTTACTCGTGTAGATGTGAATCAAGCGCCGGATGTGCCGTGGCCGGAAGTGCCAAAGTAATGATGGGGCCAAACGGCCCTTACTGCTATTTTAAGGGTTCTTCTGGGTGATATGGATAAAAAGATTTCTGACTTCGATTGTTATCGGGCTGCATAAGCAGCCCTTATTGTTGTCATTCTGGGATAATCCTTTAGGTAATTAATTAGGAGTGCAGTTCATTCTGAGAGGGATTATTTAATTGGTTCCGAGTGAAATCTACGACCTCGCCTAACAGAGCATTTTTTTCAACAAGAGCTTCATGAGGTATTTTACCTTTCAAGCTACCATGCGGCCAGTGATAATTGTAAAACGCCTCCCATTCAGCCAATCTAGTTTCTAAAGCTACGTCTCTTTTAATCGCTCAGTAATAGGTAAAACTTTTCCTTAGTACCAAATGAAAACTTATTTATAATTCAACTAGTTAGATATGATTATTGAGTTCCGGATAATTGGATAGTGCAGTTCGAAATAATTTATAAAAACAATTTATAACGTATTATAATTATGTTAACTTAAATATTAAAGATGATATTATTTAAAGTTTAAAACTTAGGAGGTAGCTTAACAATGAAAAAGATTATCGTTAACGGTGTTTCTAACCAAAAATTCATAAACAACTATGCTTATGATTTTGAAGAGATAATTAATCAAAAAATCAATCCTGATTCTATTCCGGATAGATTTTATCGTAAAGGTAAAGCTTGCTGGGTTTTTCAAACTTTAATTAATCTCAAATATTACTACGGTAATTATCTTGATATTACATTAACTAATCAAGTCCGTGCTGATGCAGTTAATATATTACACTACGATGATTTTAGCTTTAGAACTAAGCCGTGGATAGGATGCACTATTGTTTGTCAAGCTGATCGTCCCCCTGTTTATGGAGCTGATTATACCGTTGTACAAAATCCACTACAAACAGAACCTAGAAAAATCTTTTTACCACACTGGCCACAACCAAACTTAAAATGCAGATCTAAAGATAGCAATGAAATAAAAACTATTGGTTTTTTTGGACATGTTGATGCTTTACCTGATTTTTTTACAGATAAAAATCTTATAAGCGAGTTAAATAAAAGAGGTATAGCACTTAGAATATCAACAGATGACTGGACTAATTATAGTGACATCGATATAGCTATAAGTTTTAGGAAAGAATGTAGCCCTGACCTTATGAGAAAGCCGGCTAGCAAACTTATCAATGCGTGGAGTGCTGGTTGCCCTTTAATTTGTGATAATGAACCTTCTATGAGAGCTATACGAATAAGTGAATTAGATTATTTAATTGCCAAGACACCAGAGCAATTCATAGAGGCAGTGGATCAACTACGAAACCGACCAGATTTATATACATCAATGGTATCTAATGGAAAAAAAAGATTTGAACAATATGGTAGAGAGTCCACAGTAAAAAAATGGTTTTCTTTAATAGAAAAAATTCACAATATAAATGACACTCAAAGAGTAAAAACATTTTCCCGTTTCATTGCGTTTGCTCTTTATAAAGTAGGATTTCACTAAATCTTGCTAGTTTCGTATTGGTTTCCTCCTTGTTTTAAAATGACAAAGAGGAATTAAACCATCAATTAACTCATGCAGAACGATACCAACCCATTAACATTACATAGGCGTTAGCTACATTTATCACTGAACCACTACCTGTGTTTCTTGTTGTCCCAGTTACTAAGTGGCTATGGGCACCAATCGCTACAATGTGGTTATGATTGCCTGCTGAGTTAGTATCTGGATTTTGGAAAGTATAACTCCCGCCTGAGGTTGTAGATACTTTTGGACGTATATCTCCGGGCCTTCCCATACCATTTACAGTATGGTAATGGTTTCCTGCTGTGTTTGTTGTCTTTGTCCCATAATCAAATGAACTAGTTGTTGCACTAAATGAATGGTTATGTACAGGTAACTGCGTTGCTGAGAGCGTAACACTATCAGAACCGCCAGAACTCAGTACGTTTGAGCCACTCGTACTAGCTAAACGAATTGTTTTATTTTCACCAATATATTTCCATGTAGTACCTGGAAACAGTGTATTTGGGTTTTTATTTTGTGCAAACCAAACTACGATTCCGACAGGATAAATGGTGTTGATATTAGCTGCACTTTTCGCCAATTCCACGGTTTCTGTTAAACCAAGGCTTTCTGTAGTTCATTAACTGACGGCAATCTTTGTCAAAGCAGCTTTTAAAGGCATTCAATGGGACTCAATATGGTAAAAATTGGGCAGATCTGAGTACCAATAAATAACCAAAATAATGATTGAGAAAGAAATATATTAACTATGATGGAATTACGAACAATGATTGGGTGGAAAATATACATAAAATTAGCATCACTTTGCGTTTTAACGCAAGTTCATTTGAGATAAATAGATTTACTTTGTGTGTATGCGTGCATATGCTTATGTCAGGTTGGGAGGATATGAAATCAACCAACCTGATAAAAGAGCTGATTGCTGTTGGACGCGAACTTAGAAGGAGTTACCAATAACCGGAAAGACATACTCGGTTCCGCATCCCAAAAAAGATTGCCATCGGTATTATCAAATCTATAAAGAAAATGGCGGGGATTTAATCCTCGCCGACTTTGGAGGTCATCATGTTTTTTTCAGTAGGTGTTGAGTTATCGAAAAATGAAAATACAGCGTATGGTTTGGTCATTCCTGCTCTGTGTGTCGAAGATTATGGCTGTTTTTCTGCCGCGGATAATAAAGAAGACATTGCGATAATGGCGTGTAAGGCTATCTTGTTAACAGTAGAAGATATGGTCGCGAATAATAGCGCAGTTGAACACATTCAGGATGCTGGCTATCTGGTTTATGCAAAAAACACAAAATATCAATACATTGATAACTGGTTTGTTATCAACGTTGATTTATCTGAGTTTTCTGGAAAGCAGCGGCATATTAATAATCGTGACAAAGAAAGTTTGGCACAATACGATATTGAATAACAAAAGAACTTTAAAAGATGAGCTAAATAAAAACACTATTTTGCAAATCATAGTTATACAACTCTTAATTGTGTCTATAATAATAAAAAATCATGGCCTGACTTTCTTCACCCATGAACGAACAAATACACGCAAAAACATCAAACGCAAAGTTGTTAAAATTTTATGTTTTCTTTTTGTATATCTAGCTCGTTTACTGTTGAATGAACTTCATTTCCTATCGATGAGTTGCGGGAATGCTCAGTGAGATTTATAACGATAAATATTTTCATTATATTTTTATTTTGTGTAATTAACTTTACATAGTGAAAAATAAATTTACTACGTAATTCCTATTGGTGAAAAATATACTGATTTTTTACCCGGGAAATTTTTTCGTTCTACTGTAAATCTAGATTCTGATAGTTTTTTTAATTTTGCGACAGTTACCAACCTATGAAAAATCACATTCTTAACTGTGTAAAACTAAGGCTAATTCGATATAACAGCAAAAACTCAGCTTAAAAGCTATAAAAAGATTCTGGAAGTGTGATGGTACAGGACTGATTTTATTAGTGAGCGAGTAATAATGTTACTAGATAGAGAACATTTTTCACAGTAAATCTTCACCTTAGTCATTAATTGATACAATTAATGGGAGGAAAGCAGTATAATACCCCATATCGATCATATTGATAATCAATTAAATGTCTTTAAATTTGACAATTAGGAGCAGGAATACTGATGTTGGTTCAATTCACACATGTACTTATATCAGAATATATATTTAGTATTGAAAGCTCTTTATTGAATAATTCTAAAGGATTCCTGTAGGTAACTAGCGGATTGTACTATTATGAATAATGATGTATTAGTTTCAATTATCATCCCGGCCTTTAATGTCGAAGATATTATAGAAAATGCTATTAATAGTGTTCTTAATCAGACATATAAAAACACTGAGATCATCATTGTCAACGATGGATCAACTGATGGCACAATGGATGTTCTTAACCGGCTGTCTGAACAATACTTCAATATTGCGATTTTTTCTCAAGAAAACAGAGGGATTTCCGCAGCAAGAAACATTGGCTTAAGTAAAGCCAAAGGAGATTATGTCACTTTCCTAGATAGTGATGACTCTTTTGAGCCTTCGTTTATTGAATCGGTGTTGCGAAAAAATAGTGAGACAAAGAGTGATATTACTTTTTGTTTGTTCAAGAATGTTTATACAGGCAAAGAGATTTATTCTAAAGATTATCGAGATTTAAATAACCTGGCATTCAATTTTTTGAACTTTGATTATTTTGGAATTTGTTGTATGTTAATTAAACGTGATTTTTTGCTAGGAAATAAAATTTGGTTTGATGAAAACCTAATTGTAGGAGAAGATATTTCATTTATTTTGTTATGTATCTGTAAAGCAAAATTTTCTTACATCCCAGAATATCTTTATAATTATATTTACCGAAGTGATTCCATCATGAATAAGAAGTGGGGTGTAAAGAATTATATAGATGAAATCCAAGCTTGGGACACGATTTATCAAGATATGGACATGCAATACCATAACGAAGATCGTGAAATCTTTATGAAGAAAGTTAAATCAAAAGCTTTAAGCCTAAAAGGCCAGCTAATGTGGAAAATGCTAGCATCCAAAAGATTTGATGAGCTTTCTTCTTTTTTATCCGATTTTTCTTATCAAAGACAAGATGCTGAATTTATTCGGAAGAGAAATAATTTTTTATTTAGGCTAAAAATAATTAATTCTAAAAATAAAATAATTTGGTTGTTGGCTAATTTATTACTGACTAAAAGGAAAGATAAAATTTAATTTTTATATAATCATGACAACAATCTAAATGGCCTGTAAAAACAGGCCATTTTAGACTGTTAATAAGCTTTATATTTTTACATTAACAATTTTTCATAGTATGAAATTCATTTAGAAATTTTATCTTTTTTTACTGGTCAATTGTTTGTGTTTTTTAATGTACTTTATTTTGGCGAGAAAATTGCTGAGATATAGCAATTGACGGCTTATCTTAGAAAATGCACAATTTAAATTACAGGCTAGATAATTCATTGGCTTGATGGAAACGGTGGAGTTGGAGAAAAATGCGGTATCAGCTAATGGTGGGAATTATCCAGGAGCATTTAATTTTTCAAAAATCACAACAATTGCAAAAGAGCGCAATTCTGTTCAACTTGTATCATGTGCGGAACAAATCTTTTTATTTTTACAGAGTTAATATTTTGCCAATTAGTTTTTGAAGTTTTTTCATCAATTTAGGTTCGAAAGCCCACTACGATTACGAAGTGTAGAGAATTCAAAGCTCTTGATCAAAGTTGGTTCATTTAACTCACACTCTCCTAGTATTATTAAGCCGTGTTGATGTTTCATTAGTATCAAACATTAACTGACCTGAAAAACTATCCCCGTCATCTTTCAAGTTGCCTCTTTGTTGGCTGCACTCACTCACCCCGGTCACATAGTTCTCTATGCTCCCGGGGATTCGCTCCCTTGCCGCCGCGATGCATCTTGAAATCCATAGGGTATATATTCACATGTCAATCGATAACCAAAACGACGATTTAAAGAAAAAGACATTAACCATTCAGGAATTACCAGCAAGTTCTGAGTGATAAATCAGCGAATTTACACGGTTTACTTTCGTAAATCATACAACTTTTTATCTTTTCAGTTCTTGGGATGATAAGCAGATATTACAACTGATGCTTTGATATTCCACTCTCCTTTGTGAGTTGTATATTAGTGTTATAGCTAATGCCTTCTAGTAACTCACAAGATAACTGGTGATAATAACAAGCTAGTAATATATTTTTTTAAATAAATTCATATACATTTCCCTATACCAGAAAATCATAGTTATATTTTTATACCATGTTAATTCTCTTTCGCTTTAAGTATTCAGGTTTTAAAAAATTCTTGAATATTCTGATTCACATTATGAAAATCATGTAGTATGGTGCTAGTGAATAGCTTGAATTTTGGTTCTTTTTTTCATAATACAAGCTACCTTTTACCGTTACATGAATATGTTATTGATATAGAGATATGAAATTCATAAAAACCCATATAAGAAGGTTAGATTAATTATGAAAGCTAAAAAAATCATTATCGTAGGCTATGACATGTCTGGTTTTGGAGGAAGGGAAACTGTATGCAAAAAATTAGTAGCTTTATTATCAGAAGATTGCCCAGCGTCAGACGTCAGTTTCTTCTTTATCAATGATATCCGCCAAGAATCTGTTGAAATAAATGATGATTGGTTAAATGGAATGTCATTTCATCGCATCCGTTCTAAGATATATAACACAAAAGCTCGCAGAGTACACTTTGCCTTTTTATTCTCTAAATTTATGAGAAGAGAAAATCCGGATATCATTATTGCGATAGATCCATTAAGTTGTTACATAACAAGTCTGGCAAAAAAATTAATCTTTTCTAAAACTCCTCTATTTTCATGGGTTCATACTTCTCTTGATCAATTGTATAAAAATATTTATGCAACAAAAGCTGATTATCACCTTTCTATTAGTTCAAGTATAACTCAACAATTTATTGATAGAGGTGTTAATCCAGATAAAATTTTTACTATCTTCAATCCTGTTTCTCAGAAAAGCGAAACAATCCCTCAACCAAACGGGAATATAACTAAATTTCTATATGTAGGCAGATTAGCCGACGGTCATAAAAACATTAGTGGTATGTTTAAGGCATTATCGCAAGTTCATGGTAATTGGGAATTAAATATTGTTGGTAGTGGTTGTGATGAGAAAATATTACGCAGTGTAGCGGATAATCTAAATATAACCAGTAATATAGTATGGCACGGGTGGCATAAAGAACCGTGGTATTATATTATGAATGAAATTAAAGAAATTACAGCACTGTTATTAACTTCAGATTTTGAGGGGTTTCCTATGGTATTAAGCGAAGCTAATGCTCAAGGTATATATTGCATAAGCTCTGACTGCAAAACTGGCCCTGCTGATATCATAAAGAATGAAATTAATGGTGAACTATATCCTGTTGATAAACCATCTGAATTAATAAGTAAATTGCAGGATATAGTTAGCGGAAAAAAACTATCTGACAGTAATACAATAAAAATGGCTATTTCCAATTTATTTGATTCAAATTATTTAAAAAGAGTGAAATCAGCACTTAATATTTGATGATATGCACTAATTAACACAAAAGAGATTATAATGCAAAGTTCACATTAAGGAGTATTCTACTCTGTCTATCGGATAGTAAAGAATCTTTCAACACTAATTTTTATATTAAATCATAGTGTTTTATTTTTTTTAAAAGAGTATTTATGAAGATAAGAAAAAATAGGATTTCAAAGAATGGAAAATATTTTAGCCTTTCATATGAGGGGATCTTGGTACTGTAGCTAAGTAAAATATCAATTTATATTATTTTAAAATTAAGTGGCTATAAATTCCATAGTTTATCTTTTACTTAAATCTTCTCATGATTTTACCAGAAAAAATGAAAATTTTTATAATTAACTTAGAATCAGATATCGAAAGAAAATACTCGATGTTACAGCAAGCATCATCCTTAGGATTAGATGTTGAAATAATCAAAGCGGTAAATGGCAAACAACTTTCCAAAGATGAGGTGATGATGACGCCGCGCGCGATAAATTTCACTTATCCGCTCGATAAATAAAGCGACAATTGCGTTTCATCTATTGAAAATTTTTTACACAACTAGCGTCGTAAATATGACTGTAATTTATTCAATTTACCCATTTTTCCTTTAAATCTGTAGCACGGTAACCAATTCCGAACAGTTAGGCGGTATATTCTGCACTTATTAAAATGGGGTTAACACCCCTATCATAATGCACAGTACAGAAACCAAATGAAAATGATTGGAATGCATTCAGCTATGATCTTAGCTGAACTTGAACCTACCTCTAATGTAAAGCTATCTTAGCCTTATAAACCTCTATCTTGAGACTAAGAAGTTATTAAGAAGCGCCTGACAAATTTACCTAACCGAACGAGAAGAATGAGCGTATAGACAGGAAAAACGTGAAGTCATTTTCGGAATTCAGCATATAAATTAGCAATACGCAATGCGTAAAAATCGTTGGTCAAATTAAAGGAGCCGAAGCTCCGAAAATTGGGGAAATCGCTATAGCTGAAAAGGCCGACCTCATGATCTCATAAACCAGCCCCCTCCAGCCTAGAGCGGAACCGGTTTAGTTACATCTATCTGCGCAAAAAGAGCGCAGATAGCTCCAATTAAGTGTTAGCCGAGTAAAATGTGTATAGATACTGCATAACACGGAGTATAAAAAACAACTTTAGGGATATTAAACCCTAATTGTTCTACCACATAGTTAATATAGTTAACTATGTGAATCCCTCTTTAGCTACGCTATCTGATGAAACTAGCGTAGATAGAAAGTTATCAGCATATCGAGGAATATTTTCTTGGGATTCTTTTTATGAGAACACTTGGTTCTAATGATAACAAATGTGCTATATGAACAAATTCCACAACATCCAATCTTCTTTCACCATTCTCAACTTTCGCAATAAACGATTGAGGGCGATCTAGCGCTTGAGCTAAATTCTCTTGCGTGACCCCCTTTGCTATACGAGCCTCACGGAGTGCTTTGATAACTATTTGATATTCATCAGAGTAAATTGAAACCATATATTTAATCCTACTAAGCATTTAGGATTAAATATCAATCGATTGTTGATTTATACCAAAATGGGATTTTTTATTTTATAAGCTCCGATCATTTTAACTTTTTAGGTTGTTTTTTGAACAAAATTTTTTCTAAAATTAGCACATAATCGACAGATAGCAAGTGTGCTATATGCACAAATTCAACCACATCCAACCTTCTTTCACCATTTTCAATTTTAGCAATAAATGATTGAGGTCGATCTAAGGCTTGAGCCAAGCTTTTTTGAGTAATACCTTTTTCTATCCTAGCTTTACGAAGAGTGTTTATAACCAATTGATATTCATATGAATAAATCGATGCCATTTCTTTAACCTTGATTAATATCCCAAAATCGAATATCAACCATTTACTTAAATATCCCAAAATAGGATAATTTATTGCGTTTGTTATATGGAGATATAAAGGAAATGAATAAAAAAGATTGGCATACCGCCGACATTATCGCTGCCTTACGTAAGCTCGGCACTACCTTAGCAGCGGTATCACGTAAGGAGGGACTTAGCTCATCTACATTAGCTAATGCTCTATCACGACCTTGGCCTAAAGGAGAGTGGATTATTGCGAACAATCTCGGAGTACATCCCTCAGAAATTTGGCCAAGCCGATATTTTGACGAGAATGGACAACCTATTGAACGAGTTATCCGAAGTAATTCCTCCAGGTGACTAATTCTCAACTAAATGGTCTAAGTTCGGTATAATATCGAACCTAGACCATATTAGCTGCTTAGACTGTCTAACTATTGGGGCGAGTTTATTGCAGCCCTTATTCTATTACTCTGGGTTTTTCGGGCCAATAAATATCTGGTGCTAAGCTAGCATCAACACGGTTCAGCAATACCCTATATTTTTTCAAAGCGGTCAACCGAGAATTTTCCTCATCACTCGCCATCCCCAAATCTACAGCATCTTGTAACGGAGCTATCTGTTTACTTACAGTGAACATAAGTTGCTGTTTCTTATGTTCTGCTTGTTGCTGCTGTTCCTGCCTAAGTTTTATCACACCGCTTTCTGATATTATCCACTTTTCACCATCGTATTTATGATAAACGGACGGAGCGCGTTCAGTAAGCACTGGATAACCCTCTTTATTACTGACAATAGACAAACCGTGTGACTGCCCTGTTAGTAATTCATTGTGTTTCTCTGCTGTTATTTCAACGCATTCTTCATGGGCTTCACTATAAAAAGCGCCTTCTTTTCTGGAGAAATAAACCATTTATACCCCCCAAAATAATATATGAACAACTTTACCTGGATTTTCATTGTTGTTGGGAGTGCCAGCCTGATATTCAAACGTCGATAATGTTGCATTACGTACTAATGTGTGACCTGTTGATGTATTTATACTCGACATGCTTGCGACATATCCAATAAACTGATTTTTAAAAGAAATTGGATAATTGACTTTTACCCATGACTGTTGGTTTGATGCAACTTTAACCCATTGAATCATTATTCCCGTATCCCCGCATTGCCACCAGCCATTTTCAGATTTTATAGCTGCATTTTGTAATGCGAGTGTACCGCTTCGCTCAGGTGTTAATATATTATAACGTCGCTGATTGCTCGGATCGTTAGAATAAATATGTAACAATTTTCCTTCCGAACTATTAATTCCTACCACATACCCATCTTTCGATTTGAAACGTAGCTCAGGAAAAGGAGTTTTACTATCAATCAATAAACTACCAACGGTTGCGGTTTTATCGCTAGAAATGCGCAAGAAAGTATTATCGCTCTCAGATTTAGCATAACTTCCCACATCTCCGGCATTCAATGAAATATCAGATGACAACGCTTTTCCATTCACTTTACGAATGGACGGTACTCGGCTATTAGCGTTGTTATTTGCAGCTACAGCACTTTGATTCGCCGTATTCGTCAGTGATTGCACAAATGCTGTTGTTGCAATCTGAGTATTATTAACGTTTTTAGCAGGTGTGGGGGCGATTGGCGTTCCTGTGAAAATGGGACTGGCTTTCGGTGCATACTGAGTATGCGGATCTTGCACCTCAGAATGTTCCCTCAACTCATTCCCATTTTGTTCTAGTTTCTGTTTAAGATAACTTGTGCGGTTGACCAACTGTTTAGCCTGCCGATTGGAAATACCATCAGGCCCGCCTAACACGGGATCTGAGGTTTCTATTTGATACACTCCCTCTGACCACTGTGGGGTTTCCAGCAAATTAGCCATTTTAACTGCTCCCATAATTGTAACTACCGTCATAACTGACAGTATTATTGTAACGAATTGATACAGATTGATATTCCAAACTGGCAAGGTGGCAGCGTGCTGGCGCAAACGCTGCCAATGTGGTACGCAATAGCGAGGCTTGATCATTGGTAATAGGTTGCTGAAGTATGACGCGATAATTTGCCCAGGATGTTGAATCTCCATGAACATAATTACCGTTATGGTTGGCATGTCCGTCATAATTGATTTGACCAGTGCCTTCAATTAAATCAATTTCACCAAACCCAAAACGACGGATAATTTCACGAATTGACCACGGTGTGCCTTTATATCGATGCAATTCTATAGCTGACTTGATTAACGTACGGCGAGCATTGTCTGATTCGACAAGCTCCCAACCATCGCCAAATAGGGAGAATTGATTTGCCAGCCAATGCAGTGCGCTGCTATCGACAGTATCAATGAGATAAACCATTAATTGAGTTAAATCGATATCATCAAAACGGGAGGCCAACTGACCTAATGCACGCATACTGATATCAGCTTCTAGTGGAGGTGCTAGATGTAACTTAACCATCAGCGACTCCAGTGACCACAACAGTGATACCGATACAGTTCGCCCATTCATTTTCACCTACAACCTGAAACGTGGGAGACTCCAGTACGACTTGATAGACGCCAGAAACAGACAATGTTGAGATGATTTGGCTGGGAACAATATCTTTCCCTAACGTTGTTGCTCGTGCAGCTACCCATGCTTGTATGGCTTGTTTTGCTGCTGATTGAATATCAGGTGCATTAACGCCACTGTACAAGGTCAGTTTCGCCTTGATGGTATAATCAACCTTCACGGGAGGTTTTGCATATACAGTGTCAGTCAACGGGCGGATTTTTTCATCAGAACAAAAACTTTTCACCAGCGTTAAAATGCTTTCATCTGGCAGCCCCGTCGCCAATAGTGGAAACAGTTCAACAACACCCGGAATGGGAGACCTGACTGCAACATCAACAATATTGGGGTGAGCACGCATGGCATGAAAGTGATAAGCCTGACGACTGCCCGCATTAGTAAACGATTCAGGGGCCATTTTGATTCGTACACGTAGCCTCTCGTCACTTTCCTCTGCCGAACCACCACTACTCACTATTGTGTTGGTCACTTGCAGGTCAATGTCGTCGATTTCATCCAACAATGTATTGACTTGTGCTGGTTGCCAGCTATTCCCTGATAATCCAGCATCTGTACAAGTAGCTGTGACATTAACGAAACGTGTATCTGCTTTCAGAACAGCATCTGTATTAGTAGCAAAAGTAATACTGTCCGATGCATTAACACGAGTTCCAACTGGAATGAGTACATCTTGCTCTAATGCTTCATCAACACTAAATTGCAGTATTGTATGCGCCGGTTGGGCGGGTAGCCGATATACTCCGACCAATTCCCCTAAGTAGTCCAAAATGGGCGCACGGGCAAACTCGACCAAATTCTGCTTGGCGGCTTCCTGAACCCGCATTCGGGTCAGTGCTTCACGGTATGCAAATAAATTGATCAGCAGGCGTTCTGCCTGTGCTGGGTACAAAGTCTTACCTACATCAGCCTCATACTTTGCGATCATTTCGGTTGTGATTTTCTCTACATCACGCTCGATAAAATCAGGTTCTGTCAGCGCCATAGCAACTCCGTAGATTGTGTGATGCCATCAACTGCTTTCCAATTCACGCGCAAAGTCAGGTGCTCTGCCTCAACATTTGGTTTCACCGATAACAACTGACAACGAGGTTCCCAACGAGTAATAGCGTCAATAGACTCCCTGACAACGTGAGGAATCGCGCGGTCTATTGGATAATCCATATAAAGGTGTAAATTACTGCCAAATTCAGGTCGATGTGGGTCACTGCCACGTGGTGTACGTAGAATAATGCGTATTGCTTGGGCGATATCATCCAGCCCACAGGCAATTTTGCCTGAGTTCTGGAGAGCGAGTTGCCAAAAAACAGAGTGTGAGTTCGTATTCATGGGGAACAGTATCATCCCCTGTAGGCATATCTAATATTAAAGATGTTTAAAGAAACTAATGAAGATGATGATTTGAGTTACTACCTTCATCCATGATGTTGCCCGTTGCATGGATGTTGCCATTAACGCTGACATTGCCCTGAATGGTCGCAGCAGCTCCATTACCACCAGAACCCGACAGTCCATTTTGATAAGTTAATTGACCTTTCACTAACATATTTCCGGTTACGATTGTTTCCGGCGCATCAATAGTTGCCTGCTGTGCATGAATAACAACATTGGCTCCCACCGCGATCTTAATGTGCTGAATGCCACCATTAATAGTCAGGGTGTGTGAGGTACGATCATAGTAAAAAGCTGCATCATCTGCATAAGTCATACCACGAACGTCTTTATTGTTAGTTGGTGGCGGTTTATCAATACTGGAATAGATAGCACCTAAAATAACACCATCTTCACCATTGGCATCCAATAGTACTTCAACCTGTTCTCCAACATCAGGCAACCAATAGTCCTTGTTATTCTGGGTATTACGCTGCAACACATTCAGCCAGTTAGTACGCATATTATCGCATTCAGGCAATCGTACGCGGGCACGAACAGTAGCAGGATCTACGGCGCTAATCGTGCCGACTTGACGAGTTACGCTGCTCATTTGGATTTCTCCTTGATTATCATGTCGGAAGAACCATCGGGCTTATAGACAACCAATTTCTGAGTCTTACCCTTTTTATCTTTCTTGGATCTACTTGATGTAACAGGGCCACGAGCAACTTCAAGTTCGGTTATATATCCGCTGTTGCGATCAAAAGAGTGGTGAGCTGAAGTAATTAACCATTGCCCAGATAACTTGCCAAATTCAATTAACTCAATTTTATTTCCGGCGGTTAGCTGAGGGGCACCCATCAATGAAAGTGAGCCGTTCTGCTGGTACTCATTATATGAATCCAGTGCTGATTTGGCCTTTATTTCAGCGTTATCCTTGTTAGCAGCTCGGCTGTTTACTTTTAAGGTATCTACGCTGGTTTCTTTACCACTACTCTTGCCTTTTGAATTGGACTGATGACTTACACTGGTCGGGCCATCAGCTTCATAGACAATCAACTTTTTATCATCAGCCTTTTGGTGTTTCACTTTGGCTTTTTTATAGACTTTATTAATCGTGTCCCGCAGCGAAAATTGAGCGACATCGCGAGGGTATAATTTTTTTATGGTTTTTTGGCTGCGCAAAGTAGCCAAGTGGGAGAAAATTAGCTGTTCACTGACAATCTTAACGGCATAACCATATTCATTGGCTAACCGCTTCAGGAACGCCACGTCAGTTTCTGAATATTGCGTCACCCTGTCAATCTTGATGATTTCGATACTACCGATCAGCTTTAACTGATGTTTCTTGGCGATGCGGTTAGCAATAGCTGCCAGAGTTGTATTCTCAAATCCACGGTTAGATTTGGTACGCAATGCCGTATTAATGGACGTTGCTACACCTCGGACAGATACAATAGAAGGAGGGATGCTGACTTCAATTTCATCAATATAGAATGAGCCACAATTCAGTAACCGTTCGCCGAAATAGCCCAACTTCAATGTTAATGTATCACCTTTGCCCGGATACCATTTATCCAGCCAGCGACCATCAGTATCATCCAACTCTACCTCTATTTCATCGGATTCGCTTTTGATGTTGTCGGTATAGCTGACACGAGTGACATAAGGAGTGATGTCATTTGTGATATCTTTTTGCAAATATCGTAACGTGAATGTCGGACTTAAAACCTCTGAGACACCCGTTATAGATGGTGTTTGCTTGGGATCAATTATCTCAGCCACGGTGGTGTATCCTCGGCAGTTACTACATTGTCAGCGTCAATGATAGGGATCAACAATACGACACCTGATGGCAATATAGGTGTAACTGCAACGTGCGGATTAGCAGCAATTATGCGAGCGTAACCTAAAGGGTCACCATAATAATAGTGAGCCAATAAATCCCATCTATCGCCATCTTTCGTTATGTGTTCAAGAAACATGATCAAAGTGCCCTTGTGGTAATTTGCGCTGCCATCTTACTGATCGCGGGTGATATTGATGTAAATGTTGAACTTGCCGATTCAAGTTGAGCTGATACAGAGTCCAATGCAGCCGCGATATTACGGCTATCTGCACGGCTTAATGACGATTGAGCATTGTTAACAAATGTTGCTGCTTGTCCCGTTGCTCTGGTCAATTGAATTGCATCTGGCAATGAGTTACCGAGTGATTGAAAAGCCGGATAGCTTTTCCCTAATGGCCCAACAATATTGTTGAGTCCGGTAAGAAGACCTGGTACGCGGGTTAACGCTACGGCCGGGTTGTCTTTCATCTTCTGTGCAATACGTACCGCACTGATAGTCGTTTGCAGTGCTGATTGTGCTTGTTTGGCATAATTCACGCCATCCCTGACTTTTTTAGCCATACCTGATGGTTTCGGTATTGCATTAGACAACGCCTTTGTATTCGGAACATGGGATTTAATGGCAGGTGGTTTCAGCGATTTTTTAGGATCACCGATATATTCACGTAATGTCACCGAGGCATTGAGGGCAAATACATTACCTACTGAATCCGTTTGTTCACTGGTGGCTGTCACATCAGTAATAACAAACCAGCCACGGTAATCACCATTTCCGAATACTAGCGCGAGTGCTTGATGTTTCCGCATTGCTTCACGCAGCCGATTCAATTCAACATCCGGCGCACAATAATGTTGATGAAAGACCAGACTAATTTGAATTTCATCCAGTTTCTCACCCACGAACTGCAAGCCGGGTTTACCTTGAATTCGTGCATGTTCGGCATAATCAACACCAAACGTTACATCAAAACCATCCCAATATGTGATAAGCTCAAATTCGATATCACCTAATACTGCAAACATTATCCGTACCTCCGGCGTTCTCTCTGAATAACAATACGTTCCAGCAGTTTTTCTAATTCACGCATACTCAGGTTTAAGGCTTGACTAATATCGGGTATAGCCGTTTGTTGTTTATCACCAATGTATATTTGCGGGGCGAAAGAGATAGAAAAACCGTTATTGTTGTTGCTGGCATCTTTATAACCTGTTCGTCTGACCGGATTGCCTGACATCATCTCAGGAGGTGAAATTTGTGGGACATCAGGGGTCATTCCCTCAGCTAGACGCTGAGTGGCACGAGCAGCTAACGGCGTAGTACGATCAATACCAACAACCGCACCTTGCACAATATTATCGCCAAATCCCATAAATATCCGACTGGGGGATTGAATACCCAACGCTTCTTTAAACCAGCTAGAAACTTTGCCACCAAAGTTTTTAATGGTGTCCTTAGCCGTGGTCAGCATATTAGAAATACCATTAACCAACCCATTAACCATATTTTTACCAAAATCAGTAAAATTATTGGGTATATCAATGCCAAACCATTTCATAACGTCAGCAAATGTTTTATAGAACAATCCCAATGGCGACCAATTTAAAATTAATTTACTGGCCTCAAATATTCCGCCATCAAACGCATTAGTAATGTCATTCCATCGAGCTGTAAACCAACCTTTGACGTTAGACCAAATATTTTTGATTCCCTGCCATCCCATTTGGAAAGCGAATTTCACTAAGACCCAAAGCCGTTTAAAGAAATTACTGATGGGCTTCCAATAGCGATAGATAAGATAAGCGGCCACTGCAATACCAATGATGATCAATCCGATAGGATTCATTAATAGTACGCGTCCAATCCACAAAATAGCTCTGCCAGCTACCATCAAGCCCTTATAGAGAGCACTACCAAGGGTTCTGCCCAACCAGAGAGCTGCTCCGGCTATTTTCCCCAAGATGTTTGCAACGACACTGAATCTGCCGCCACTACCGATAGCCATTCGAAACAGTAACCACCGAGTGCGCATTAACATTGCGCCTTTCCAGATATCAGTTATAGGGGAAAGCAAAATATTAAGACCTAATCTGACACCGATTGAAGCTGCTTTGAATGCCAAGAACCCGCCGACCAACGTGACAACATTGCTGATAAGTTCAGGATTAGCGGCCAGCCATTTTCCGGTCTTGTCCATCAATGGAATAAAGGTTTCAGCTAACTGTATTAATGCTGGACGCAGCGACTGACCAATGCTAATAGCCGAATCATTAAACTCAATTTGAGTACGCCGCCACTGTGCTTCTAAGGTATCGTTTTGTTTATCAAAGTCGGTATCAACAGATTTTTGAGCCGAATCAGTCCCCATGCCTGTTTTGATACGCTGATAATCTCCCCAACGTTGCCGCATGGACAAGAGATGGTTGACTGTCTGTACGTCGGTGAAAATAGAGGATAGCCCGAAGGATTCCATGAGCATACGCTGTGCATCTTCATCACCTCTGGCTCCCGCTTTTTTCCACTCTTTCATGAGATCAGCGCCTTTACTCTTGATAAAGCGGTCTGCGATCATGATTGAGGCTTCATATTGTGAGTACCCCGAAGAAACATATCTGCTCATTGAGGTTTGATAATCGACGTCAGCTTCAGCGTATCTTTTGGCAATATCACCACGTCCCATTGAAGCTAGCCAATTCCTCATATTGGTAGCTGCTTCACCTTCCGTTCCTGCGCCTTCACGGCCAACTTCCAAGCTGGCTATAATCTGTGAAACTGCCTCCTGACCATATATTCCCTTACCAGCAAATTGCTGCGCCATTTCTGGAAAGTATTGGGCGAGATCTTTTAATTCAAAACGACCCGATTTAGCACCGAAAACGGCTCGGTTAAAGGCTTCCTTTAGCGCTTGATCGCCTTCAATTTTCAGGGACTCAAAGGACAGAGCCATTTTGGCTAAGTCATTAATATTAGCTTTGGATGCCGTGGCGACGCGGCCCAATAATCTACTCATATCGGTCGATTTCATGGGAGATTTTCCGGCGGCAACCAATGTACCAATACCTTCCAGCAGAGTTTCTTGTAATTGGTTTGTTTGCTTGGCGTTCTGGCGCAAGATGATTCCGATTTTTTGCTCTTCTTTCGGAGACAAATTGCCCGTGACAGCTATATCCCTTAATCCTGATTCAAAAGAGGCATACTTTGTTACGGACTGAACAACGGGAGAGGATATCGTGCGAGTTAATGCATAGGTTTCGGCTCCCTGTGCATATAGCGCCATACGATTCGCTTTGGCTGCATCACTCATACTAGCCGTAGACTGTAAGCGCTGTTGCTGGCGGTTCAACTGTTCCAGTGTTCGACTGATGCGTTGTAGATCCGCATTCAAACGCTGGGCACTACGGGAACCAAGTTGACCGTAACGTTCAACAGCACGGTTCAGTGCCTGCTGTCGGTTCTCCAGTTGGCGAGTCGTTTCTCCCAGTGTTCCTAGAGTACGGCGTGTACCAGACATGGCAGAACTGAACGCACTACTAATGGCTCCACCAATAATGACACCAATGGAAAATTCTGTTGACACGAATTAACTGCCTCCATTCTCGCGTTTGATTTGAGTGTTGGCCTCATTCAACCAACATTCAAATTCATCCAGCGCCAGATTATCAATCTCGCTCGGCTGGAACCGGAACCATCGTGCCAACATCGCCGATGCTTGCCACACTGTTTTTATTTCCCTGATCCAATCCGATAACTTGCTGAAATCGTTTCTGTAGTGCCAGATAATCAGCGACATCCATCTGTTCGATATCTTCTGGTAACAATCCTGTCGAACGTGCTATCAAAATATCATCCCAGTCAGTAGGATTTTCGCTGGCTCGCCGGGCAGCCTTGATATCTTTAACTTTCAAACGTGATAACTGAAGCTCTTCAATGCGAACGCCAGCAGCTGTGGTATAGGGAAATTGAAGATGGTAAGTCGTGGTTGACATGATGATACTCCTCTGTAAGTTTCATTCAGTATCATTCATGTATGGAAACGGAAATATTAAAGGGGATTAAAGAAGAAAGGGGCTGATGCCCCTGTCATTAGTGAGTGCGAAAGCCTTTACAGTTACGGAAAAAGTCTATCAGATATTCTTTCCCTTTCGCTGCACCGATATCGGAAAACCAACCTTCCGGAGGAGTCCACTTATCAATCAAGTTGGCAAGCTTTCTGGCTTTGGAGCGAGTGCAGTCATTATTTAGTTTAACCTCCAATATTGATGCGATAATCGGTCAGTTGATCAATGCCGCCAACACGGAAGATATTGGCCAGATAATCCAGTTCTAACAGCTCCTCACCATCCAGTACCTGCTTAATATAGGTACTGGTAAAGCTACTGGAAAAATCAGCATTTTCATGTTGCTTAAATGTGCCCAGCGGATTCTTCTTAAATAAAATGGTCAGATATGTCACCAATGGCACTTCATCAATGCGCCCCTGTGAACTGAATTTCTGGACGCTGGAACGGCACTGCAATGCCAGAGACTTATAGGGATTGGCAGCAGATAACATGGCGTCACGGTAGAAACTATTCCACTTAATCTCGCCTTCCAGTTTATCGAAGCCTGCCGGTAGCTCCACTTTGCCGACCATCCCCAGCGCCTTATGCTCCTGCATGGTCATGGAAACGTCTGGCAGTTTCACTTCTTCAGCCCGTCCCAACAGGTTATTGCCGTCAATATAAATATTGGCGTTGGTGATGCGGTTAATCTCTATTTTTCCGGCCATTAATTATTTCCCTTTAAATTCAGCAAATATTCAGAGGTAATTTCGGTCTCAAATGTCAGCCGTTCCAGTGGTGGTGGCGGTGTGTACTTATAACTGAGTAACAGATGACCTGATGCCAGCTCCGTTTCTTCGTTATGGGTCGGATCAAACCAGCATTTGAATCCCAACAAAGCGCCATCAGCAATCAATTTACGACCATAGGCATTCACAGATTCTGTCAGGGCATCTATCAGCGCTGGCGTGATCGGCATATCGATATATTGCTGACTGAAGTAACGCAGGGATTCATTAATCACGTCGCCCGTTCTGCGCACGTTCTCGAAGTTACGCATGTGTGTCACAGTTGGCCACGCGGCGGTACGGTTGCCCCATAAGCGCAAACCAGAGCCATAATTATTGAACACTGTAGTAATCCCTTGTTCATTGAGCTGGTTCACTTCACTTTGTGGATCGTCAATTATGGCGGATAGCTGGCGCTCAATACCTGTGATCCCCATAATTTCTTGATTGGAGGATGACCACCAAAAACCTTTGTCTGCATCAATCTTGGCACGCAGCCCTGCTGCACGAGATGACAAGGGTTCCAGGCGCTCGCTATTGCTTTCCGCATCATAGACTTTGACGTGTGGGTAACACAGCCGGACACGATCAGAACTGGTATTAAAATTGATTGTGCCAGACGGGCCGCGGCCACTGATAGCCTGAACAAAAGTGGTGCCTATCGGGGCATCAATATAGGTCATGGCACCCAATTTAGTTGCAAGGGCAATCAGTTCTGTTGTCACACTTAACTGGGTACAGTAGACAGGAGCCAGCAAAATCTTGGCAAAGAACCCATACAGGTTATAAGTATCATTCAGTAACTTCATACCTGTACGGTTACCCGCTGCACTGATGCTGCCAATAATGTCAGCAGGCGTCACTAATGTAGGATCGGCAAAGTCATAGCTGGCAATCACGGTTGCGCCCGCAGCAATGTTTTTACCGATATTCTTGAGGCTGCCTGTTTGAGCATCCAAAGAATAATCTTGCCCTTCTACATAAGGGGCACTACCAGAGGTGGATTTTAGTAAGACATTACTGACCACGGGATTAGCCAGTTTCGCTGTTCCTGTGGTTTTATCAAAGCTAATGCTTTCACTGGCAACATTAGCTTTATGCACCTCAGGATCAAGAACGTTAATAACCAGCACAGTTCCCGCCCCATGATCATAAATAGCATCCAGTGCTTGTGGGATGGTAAAACCATTCATTTGAGTACCAAATTGAGCGGCATCTTTTTCTGACAGACAAAGTGTCACTGCATTTACTGGCCCTATCGGTGCAGTACCAATTAAGCCGATCACGGCGGATTTCACTGTCTTGACAGGACGCGAGCCTTTTTCGATTTCGATAGTTTCGACGCCATGCAAATAATTAGCGGCCATCAGTGGCCTCCTCAGGCTTTTCTTTTTTCTTCAGGGGATTTTTTTGCTGTTCTGACAGTGGATGAAGATATCTCAGCGCGATCAATGTTTTCACATAATCATGCTGCTCTGGTAAATCAACAGTTTTTTCTGACCAGAGCAAAACTTCAGTGCCATCAGCTAAAGTGACGCCGCTTGCTGGGCCTGTATAGAGGTATTTCATTGTTCAGTTCCCTCATAATTGATTTGGGCTAACGGCGAACCATTCGGTAACTCACAGTCTTCGATAAATACACTTTCAGTCGCAAAATCCAGCGTGTATTGCCACAAACCAGCTATCTCACCGAGAAATGTATCCCGTACCAGCCAACATTTTCGTTGGCAGTTCGGTGGTTGGAATCCGCCGAGAACCCGGCGTACATCATCTAATGTGGCAACGGCACCGTGACGTCCATTAAGCTGACGAAAAACTATGGTGGCATTGAGCATGACAGTTTGTGTCTGCAATACCGCTCCAACATCTTCAGGCTTGTCGAAGCGAGAACCGGGATAGCTGATTAAAATGGCTCCCACCGGATGGTTCAGCCTGAATTCAGTTGGCCTTTCAGGGAAATACTCCACCTGTAAGCCAGGTAGTTTTTCTCTTAGCCTCATGATAATGGCATCAATGATCGGCGAAACATCCATCAGTATTTCTCCAACATTCCTTTACTCCCTCCAAAGGTGGGACGACGCGCCCGAACACGAAACTCCCCCGGTTCAGGGGCATCTTTTCCTGTGGAAAGCAGGCCCAGTGTTAGTTTGGCATCTCGGATGTCAGCCAGTTGGCGCAAAACAATTTTGTAATCATCTATCACGGCTTCAGGAATAGAACCCTCTGGACGGCGGGCATACAGCCGATAGCGTGTTAACGTAATGGCGGCATCACGTAATACCGTGGGAACTTCCGCCAGAGGCAGGATATAACGCCCACGTAAATGGGCATCGATGAGTTCATCAGCATAGCGGATGGCACTGTTAACCACAGGCTCATTGATCGTCTGAGCATTAGGTTCTTCGTTAGACAGCCATATCAATGATTGAGTTGGTATCTGCTCTTGCAAATCTTTCAGTGAGCAATACATGTCATATGCCACGTAAGATGCGAATGATATTACCTGCCGCTGTGGCATCATCCAGCGCAAACCCGACAGATGTTCCGGCAGCATTTTCAGCCGAACTCAGTGGTACCACACAGGCATCCTTATCCGACTGTACGACTTGCCCACGGGTTATTGGCCCACCAGCTTCAACAGCAATAATGCCCAATACATTAACAGGAACGACATCTCCAGCCTTCGCATCCACCTCTGCTATACCAAGTGCAACGGCTCCAGCCTGACACGGTGCATTATCAGTACTAACTAAACGATGCTGGATGATGTTCGCACTGGCGATAATTGTTGTCGTCAATACGGATTGTTGTGTTACTGCCATGATGATGTCTCCCTTACTTCACAATATTGGTAATCAGATAGCCGGCATCACCGCCAACAACCGCAACTTTATAAATATCGGTATAACGACAGTAATTGACCTTACCGCCCACACCTTCATATTTATCCGCTACAGGCATCCCTTTGCGGCGAAATGTATAGCCAAAGGAGGGTTCATATTCATCAGCGCTTTCTGCTCCTGCCTGCGGAGGTGATACGTAATGCAACATCAAATTATCAGCCCAGATATCAACGGGATTTTCTTTAATACTTGGGGTAGAAACAGGTTCACCAACGACAACGTTTTGGATTTGGAAAAGGTCTTTGAGTATTTCTATTGTGATACGTTTACGTTCGTTGGCTCCAATAGCTGCCTGAATTTCAGGATGAAATTTTAACAGTGACATCACGCTAGCCCCCATTGTCATGAGGTTTGGACGTACACCAATGGCAGTACGAACAACATCAACTCCAGCTTCAATGACTTTGATTGGATTACCTTTGCCACCAGCCCAACGTTCATTAGCTGTCAGATTCTTCACCGAGTCATTAAGATAAACTTCAGGGTCTTGTGCCAATCGAGCGGCATACAGTTCACGCTTGAGATTCACGCCATTGGTGGAACGACGGATTGCCTTTGCTTCTTCATTAAATAAAGATTCCGATTTCTCACGATAATCAACAGGTGCAGCTAGATCATGTTCGTTGAGCACGATATCTAACGAAGAGCCTTTCTCACGGATCAAAACGTTACTGTTGGCACCAACGGCACGCGTGGTGTCATATTCCACAAAAGCACTTTTGCCAAATGTCGGCACACTAGCACCTTCTTTCTCCATTTCGACGACGGGGAAAAGATGTTCGCCGATGAATGCCGCATTTTTATAACCACGAGCAACACTGGTTAGCACAGGATCAACAATACGTTTGCCTTTCAAATAATCAGACATTTATTTCTCCTCAATAATTACGTCCCTAGTGTTACAGGCAGCGGGTAACGGCTACGTCGTAACTGATGCCTTCTTTCTTCACCAGAGCGACGGCTTTTTGATGCAACGCCAGACGTTCAGGATCTGCATCAGAAAACTCAGCAATATCTGATGATGTGTTTTGGTCTACCCGGTCTTTTGTTGCATGTTCACCAAAATCAATAACAGGCTGGACAGAACTCAGCAGATCTTTAAACGCAGTAGCCAATGGTTTTTTCACATCACCTTCAGCAAACTCGACAGGGGAATCTCCTTGGGTTACAGCGTCCAGCAAGGCGATCACGATAGATTGAGCAGCTGGCGCCAATTTGCCGTCTGTGATCAGCTTTTCGGCAAATGCCACGTTTCCGGCATGTTGCTCAGTTTGTTTGCGCTTTGCGTCGGCAGCATCACGGGCAGTAAGCTGTTCTTTCAGGCGAGTGTTTTCATCTTTGAGCGCCTTTTTTTCTTCATTTGTCACGATGTTTTCCTCATGTTGATGTGTGTTATTGGGTTCATGAAAGGCAGGAGCAGGCTGAGCCGTGCTATAAGCTTCTTCACGTAATGAATCTACCTGCCAAGAAGGAAGCGCTTTGTCTGCTTCATCCATACCGAATTTACTAATCAAAAATTCTCGCAAACGCCCCCAAAGTGAGGCGTTGGTGATATCACTCCAATCAGAGAACTCCACAACACCATATTCTTGTTCGCTGAATTCAACTTGTTTCAATCCTTTAATGGCGGGTGGCTGCGCACCCAAAAAGCCGACATGACGCAAATAGAGCACGCCGGGTTTGGGGTTGTTTGGGGAATCAGGTAAATAGAAAGAAGCAGAAATTTTTTTATAGCGGCCTGCATCGATCAATTCAGCGAACTGAACATCAACCTGTTGAGGCTCCGCAATTAAGTCATCACCGGAAGACGTTAGCGATTTAACCCAACCATAGGCGGGCAAATTGTCTTTTGGATGCCCAATCACAATCGGTGCTTCATGCAACGATGAGTCATAAGCGTTTGCACAAGCTTGCAAATCTGCGGGGCTGAACGGCAATTGTTTGCCATTCATATCGGTATGTGTACCGGATTTGAAAATGTGAAGTGACTTCATTTCACTGCCTCTATTACGTTAATAGAGGCAGTTTCTCCATAATCAGAAAAAACTACTTTTAATCTGCTTTAGAAAAGACTTCGGAAGGAAATAAAAAAGTGGAGAACTGTATGCAATTAGATACCGAAAATTTGAGTCTGTAAACGCTTTATAAAGTTTTTTGCGGATGACAATGATAAATCACCCGCATAGTGAGGCAACGTTTAACGGTGTGCCGCTGATTCAAGATGTCGTTGAATGGTATTTAATACGGCTCTTTCTGCTTCTGGTGATAATTCGCCTTGTTCTGTTACGGGCAGATAAGGCCGGGCTGGTAACAATACAGATTGATCGCGGCCAGTTTTACCTCCCAATTGATGAATACGCCCGTAGACTAAGTTTGTACCGACAATTGCCGTGTGAGCATCATATCGGGTACTGACTGAACGCATCAAACGAGCAGTTTTTTGCAGTGTCTGACCACCACGTTCTTTTGCCGCTACTGAGGGTATCCATGCCGGGCGTCCTTCGGCTTCAAAGTTAAAAGCGGTTTCTGCTGACAATGTTCCAGCAATTTTACGCATGGCAAGTGTCAGATCATTAGTAGCCAATTCTAACGCCCGCAGTCCACGTCTTAGGTCTCCATCATTAATGGTGATAGTGATATTACTCATTCTGTCTTCCCAGTTCGCGACGGGCCAGTCCAGATAGCTCCCCATGATATCTGGATAAATCGGGACGATATGCTGCCCCCGGCGAATATGACCAACCTACATCAGTCGCTACTTTTGTTATGCCGGTATTGAATGTAGCAACAGGCTGCATCTCACCTGTTTTTTGTGAAACCAATTTCAACTCCCAGCCCATTGCTTTACCTGAATGCATAACTTTCACCCCTCTGGCACGAACATCATCATGACTGAGGGTAATCACACTGCAACGGCAACGCCAACCATTGGGAGGATAGAAGGCTTGCCAAAAAGGGTCGTCAGAGCGAAATACCAAACCATGCAATGCGAGATGGCTCTTGCGTGTATGGTTATCGTTGATCCCTGTATACATCCAGTACGGTCGGTCATCAATATTTTCCATTTGTTCGGCCCAACGGCCTGCACTGTACAGCACCGACATGTTGGTACGAAAGATAGTCTCAAGGCGCCACGGGCTACCTTGCTGAACAGTGACACGTTCCCCTGTAACGGGGTCATCGGTTTCTTTCGTTCCCCACCACCCCTTACGTCTTAATGTTGGCTCCAGCTCCTGACGAAACCAACGATCAGTCTTGCCTTCATCCAGTGCCTGCTGTAGCGCCTGGCGAATATCTTCCAGAATATCCAGACGCGTGACTTTCGCCACCGTGAATGCACGGGCATGAGTCTCTTGCCAAAGTTCTTCCCAATCCCACGTTATCTTGTAGCCCTTAGATTGCAGATAACCAATGGCTCGCTTGGGAGGTAATGTCATGCAATACGCCAGTTCAGGCGTGGTTATGCTCATGCAAGCGCCCCCAGATGTTAGACACAAACAAAACCCGTGCTAGCTGCTCTTGCAAACCCTCTGCGTCCATGTGTGGATAAAGCTCGGCTAACTCTCCTGTTAGATCGCTGGGATTAACACCGTTTTGAACACGATAGAACAAAGGAAGCAGCAGAGATTCCAATGATTCATTCAATGATCCTTCATTCATCAAAATATCCAGTGCTTCATCTAAGGTGTCTTGTGCTGCTAAATCTGCGTGAACAGCTTCAGAGAACGCCAGTGGGAGTGGTGGAATAGGCGTGGTTGACAAGGTTGTTTCATCAATATCCCCATCCTGCAATTGATATTCGCGTTTCCAGTATTGCGGAGTAAATCTGACACCAGCCTGACTCAACTTAACATCACGATTAGCCTGTGTTTCATCTACCGATTGCTGTTCCCAAAGACGATAGACCGGACATTCAACGTTACCGAAGTTCAGTTCTACAACCCAGCGTATAGCCTGATTGATGGCACTGGTGATAACGTCAGCATCAGCATCACGAATATCATCCGTTACCTCCAATCCCGCTTGTGCAGAGGCTTTATTGCTGTTTGCTTCGGTTGTTTGGTTTTGTCCCAGTAACGCAATAGAGATCTCACTGCGAGCAACGGTAATTAAGTTCTGGTAAATATCACTGCTGTCTGATTTACCTGCTGCCTCTTTAATCTCAACGGAGGAATCATCAGGAATGGCGGCAACTGCATCATCAATCATCGCTTCCATCGAATCCAATAACAGATCAATTTCACTTTGTGGCGTACCTCGTGGATGTTTTCCAATCACCCACGGTGAACCATACTTCTCAGCAAAGCGTACCCAAAACTTCATGCCGCCTTTCTTAAAGGTGACGGGCCAGAAGCACATGGATAAATCTGGAAATCCATAAGGGTTGTCATAAGTAGCATCTTGACGTGGTGTTACAAATTTATAGAGAGGAACCCGTTCTCCTTCTACGCCTGCATCACGGGCACGAAAACGCAGTTGGTTATCACGGTCATAGTGGAACCAGTCAGGCGGTTTGCTAACAATATCCGTCACTGACCATGATTGATTCTGGTTCCACATCAATTCACAAGGCTGATAGCCGTATAGAACAGCGTCATGCATTTCGCCAATGATACGTGACATATCCAAGTCCGCGAGCATGTCACGGATAAAGTTAAAGACTCGCACAGGGGCATTACTACGTTCTACACCACGCTCCAGTGCTTTCACTCCGGCCTTGCGGCGGCGAATACATCCACCAACTAAAGGATCAGTACGTAATTCACGATAGACACGAATATCCCGCCCTTGGGCTTTGAGAATAGTATCAGGGTTAGGTAGATATGTGCCCAGACTGTAGAAGTCAATGGAACGGCTACGCGATGCAATTTGTTCAGTGAATGACTGCTTTGATTCGGAAAAGTTAATAAATTCTGTTGGTGAAACCCAGATACCACGAGCCATTAGTATCCTCCCAACAATTGAGCACTCAGACGTTGACGACGGGATGAAATGGTGACAGGGCCTGATGGGCCATCTGACGCATTCACAGCCAAAAATCCTGCCCATGCTCGGTCAGCATGACCTGCTGTATCACTGTCAGCGACAAAACGAGGTGCGCCTGTCGGCCCTAAAATTTTCTGTAATTTATGCAAGTCTGCCCGCAAGGGTTGATCGCCACGAGGAATGCGAATTTGTTTGTCTTCAAACACCTCTTTACCCCTAGTTGCCAGTGTCAGTTTGTTGTTACTGGTAAAAATAACGCCTTCTACACGGCTGTTACCATGCCGCCGTTTGGCATCTTCGACGGGCTTTTCGCCCATCCCAGTCTGATCCATACAGCAACGCAAGACGCGATAACGGAAGAAAACATCATCTAGCAGGGCATCCTGTTCAGCGAATGTTGCCCGTTTGCGAGTCATAATTTCACGAGTCCAGTAGACATCGCCAACTTGTTCCAATACCCAAATAACGAATAAGTCATTGCGGATACCAATATCAACGCCAACAAAACAGGGGCCTCCCAGATAATGTTCTGGCAGCCCAGCCAAGTCATTCTCTACACCATCAATCAGCTCATAAGAAAGCCATGCACTGGCTTCATCCAACCATTTCAGTTCAAATTCTTGTGCCCAGGCATCTTCATCATTAAGGGCTGTCCGCATTTCCTGAATGTTCCGTGGCAAGCCGTCTTGTACAGCCTTATGTATATCGACAATGTGCCGTGACCAAATCTGTTCCAATGACTTGTCAGTCATTAGTTCATAGAATTTATTGCCTTTACCATTGGGGGTTGATGTCACTCGTAAATTGTAGCCGTTGGAAATGACAGGAAACAAAGCCGTCCAAATCTTGCGGCTGTCGAGATGAAAGGCGAACTCATCCAAAAAGACATTGGATGCGAATCCGCGAGCCGTGTCTGGATTGGCAGGCAAGGCCGTGATTCTGGAGCCGCCCGGCAATTCAGCTTCCAACATGGTATAGCGTTCTCCTGAAGCCCCTTTGAAATAGCCTTCAATCTCACGGGCCACCATGTTGTAGGCTTGGCAGTGTTTTTTCACGCCTTCTTCTATCGCTTCTCTGGCCTGACGCTCCCCTCTGGAGAGGATCACCCAACGTGTACGGCCACCTGTTGCCTCAACTTCGAAACAATCATCAGTCAGTTCCAGTGTTGTGGTAAATGTTTTCCCCGTCTGACGAGCAAACTTACCTATCTTGAAACGGGAACGATCTAGAAACCATGTGCGCTGGTACTTGTAAAGTTGAATGGCTGCACTCATTTGACAATCCCATAAATCTCTTCCCGGACACGGCGCAAAGTTTCAATACTCATGCGACCACCATTATTGGTATTATTGGTATTGGCTTCTTTCTCCAGTGCTTCCATTTTGTCAGCGATTTTCTGGCGCAGGTCAGACTGATATTTCTTCAGGTTGATGCTGGCCCTACTTAAAGTAGCAACATTTTTGGCGACCTTAGATAGCAGGGTAACTCGTTCTGCTGGGTCTACTTCCTTCTCATCAGCTTCCTGCAATTTAACGATGTGCTCAAAGATTTCGGTTTGAATCAGAGCGATCACAGCCTCAGAACGTGCATCTTGATCATCCACGGCACCTTCTGTGAGCATCCGTGCTGCTTCTGTTGCTGCCCGTATTGCACCGTATCGCTTTTCTATTTTTTGTCCATAACGGTGAATAGCAGACTTACTGATTACATAACCTTGATCACGCAGCAAGGTTTCGAGTTCCTGGTATCCACTAAATCCTGATTCAGTCAAAGCCCGTTCCAACCAACGCCGAACGTCTTCAGGGAGTTTATCGATAGTGCTTCGACGCGCCATTATTCACTCCAGTACTTTTCAGGACGAGCAATACCAAGACCACATTCGACCGTATATTCAACAACATCAACACCAATACGAGTTAAGTCAGCAAACCAGCTACCCGATGGCTGTTTATTGAGGTCAATTAATTTACGGTCTGCCAGATAATCCAATTCCTTCCGTAATTCCAATGCAGTGACGTCAGGATAAATCGCGCGAGATATATCCAATAACAGCGTTTCACTGGCGGTATATGGGCGGGTTTTATTCAGTGCGACCAATAGACTCCAGCGCAATGATTCACGACGAACACGAGCAACATCAATCATTTTTACCTCCGGCAATTCGGTGCTGCTGCACCATCTCTAATTTGCTGTAAAGCGCATCCAGCTTGGCTTCAATTACTGTTTGACCACGAATATAATCTTCACGGCGCACGTAATTCAGCGGCAAGTCAGCCTTAAACTGCATAAACTCACGTTCGAGCTGAGACCAATTGTCTACGGAATTTTTAAGCGCCTGCTCTAACGAGGCGTGTCTTTCCTCCTGTCGCTCTTCGGCTTTGCTGAATAACCACTTTGCGATACCAAAAACGAAACCAAGGAAAGAGAGCAGAAAACCTACGGCAGCCCAAAATTCAATCTGTAGTGTCATTGTTGTAATCCTTCGATGTAATCCAGCAGGCCATTGACCTGCGCTTTCAATGCAAGACACTGTTCTCCGTTGTCGATGATATTGGCAAGGATATCTCGTTGTGTGATACCAGATGGCCGTAGTTGGGCATCAGAGCTTTCATTTCCACGGAACGTTTCATCAGCGCCGGAGGTAACGGAGGCAGAGCGAGTTTGTTCACTGGACAGGCCGAGGGCGGCGTTGTATTGCTGCATGAAGCCACGAGTAAACACACAATTAACAGGATGAAACTGTTGTTTTTCATCCATCCAACTCTGGGTAACATGGTCAATTTTCCTCTTCAGTTGTTGGTTCTGAGTGCGGAGTTGTTCAATATCGTTGAGATAATTGGCTTCTGCCTGATGCGCTGAGTTGACCTGCATTTGGTAACGTTGCGGCAAGGCATTGAGTACTGACAGTTCCCGCTCTGTCCGTTGCTTTTCCAACAGAAGAAATTCGGTTTTCTGCTGTGCTAATGCAGTGTTTCCTGTCTCCGTTGCTTTCTGAAAGCCTATGGTATGGCCTCTCCAGTGAGCCAAAGCGAACATACCAATTAGCAACAAAATCAATACAACAGGTTTAGCCCATAATTTAATTGGCACAGCTGGTACCTCCCCAAGCCAAATAACGGGGCGCGAGTTCCAGTAATATGCGTTTGGAATAATGTCGATTTTCTTTCCATGCTGACGCTCTACGTCCAGCATTCTGAGATTCAACATGGCCGAACCAGACCCACGGATTGAGACCAACTACCTCGGTTTTCTTCTTATCCCGTAGTAACCAGCCTAAGCCCCCATTATAGGAAGACAGCACCATCGCCATTCTTTGGCACTTATCGACAGCTTTAATGCGTAGCCATAGCCAATGATCATAGTGAACCATCGCCCGCATAGACCAAGTTGGATTGAATGGTTCTTTATTAGATAATTCAGGGATACGTTGACTGATCCAGTTTGCGGTTGCAGGCATGAATTGAGCCATGCCCTGAGCACCGACAGGAGAAACTGCCCATGATTTCCAACCACTCTCCTGATGCAACTGAGCGGCAAAATCAGCTACAGGCGCATTCAATCCCCAGATCACACGAGAAGCACGTATTAAGTCATTGCGGTATTGCCGCGAACGGTGTGGCAGTTCGTCAGCCAATGCTAGGCTGACCATACCACTACACCACAACAAAACAATTCCGATAATCTGCCGCCAATTCATAATCACAACCCTGTAGCTACGCTCAGACAGGTAGCGGCAACAATCAGTGCACGGCGTATCAGAACGGCAGCAAATACCATATGGTAGCCAGTCTGAACGGGATATTTTCCTTCTTTCATGAGTATTTCATCATATTTCAGATACTGACCGGGCCTTGCTTTCGGGAATAAACTGCGGTCTAGCCAGTACCCCAAGACAACAGCCAGAGCAATAAGCGACAATTTGTAGATCACGACAGGGACTTGTTGAGGGGAAACTAAACCGATAGTGATCAGCAATAGAACAGCTGTTAACAACCAGCCACCGAGGCGTAATTTTTTGATAAGTGATACAAACGATTTGAAAGTTTTCACTGAACTGTCTCCGTAGTTGTTGATGGAAACAGTTTTGCCAATGTATCGGGAAAAGGATTTTAAAGGGCGTTAAGAGCGCATCAGAAAAGTAAAAGACAGGATAAGAGCGACCTGCCTAACACTCGAATACTGGGTAGGCTATCAACTCACAGGTATGTACTGTGAGTCAACCGAGGCTCTTTCCGCTATTGATTATTGATGACCGGGAAAGCCTAACTCATTTTCAGCTAATGGAAAAGGCTTACGGATAATGAAAGAACAATCTTTACCTATCGTTCCGTGGATTGGTGGTAAACGCCGATTAGCAAAACATATTTTACCGTTATTTCCTGAGCATACCTGTTATGTCGAACCGTTCTGTGGTGCTGCCGCGCTGTATTTCCTAAAAGTACCGAGCAAATGTGAAGTGATTAATGATCTTAATGGTGAGTTGGTGAATCTTTATCGCGTAATAAAACATCACTTGGAAGAGTTTGTCCGGCAATTTAAATGGGCATTGGTCAGTCGTCAAATTTATAAATGGTTGCAGATTACCCCCGAAGAAACGCTAACCGATATTCAGAGAGCAGCACGTTTTTACTATCTCCAAAAGCAGGCGTTTAGCGGTAAGGTTGCTGAACATACTTTCGGTACTTCCACCACCAGCCCACCGCGATTTAATTTACTCAGAATAGAAGAAGAGCTATCAATGGCTCACCTACGACTAGCAAGAACGATCATTGAAAATATGGACTGGGCACAATGCGTCCAACGGTACGACAGGCCACATACGCTGTTTTACTGTGATCCACCGTATTGGGGGACCGAAGGATATGGCATAGATTTCGGACTTGAGAACTATGATCTATTAGCAGAACTAGCACATACCATCCGAGGGGAAATGGTAATTTCGGTGAACGATATTCCAGAAATGCGTAAGGCATTCAAAGGATTAAAAATGCAAGTAGTCAATATCGGTTACAACTTGAAAGTTACGGGGAAAGCTAAACAGAGTAAAGAGCTGATTATTTGTAATTTCTAATAACCGAGAATGGCAAGGCAATATATTTGCTTTGCCATTTTTTACCTTTAACCTAAGCCAATAGAACGGGATACAAACTGTAAACCTATTCCGAGAGTTTGGCTAATTAAAGACCTTAATGCTTCTTTACTTTCAGTCTTCAGTGTTTCCTTAATACGATCACCTAATGGGGTTTCTAAGCTGTCAGGGATTACTTTAAGAACTTCTAAACCTTCAGCCGTTAATACGGCTCTATGACAACCTTCAGAGCTCATAGTCCCTGCCAAATAACCATTCGTTATGAGCCAATCCACTGTATCCAGAAAAAATCTATGATCTTCTACTGTAGTACAAAGTTCGTCAGAGTATGTTCCATCAGAATATTGAAGGGGTTCACCGATTACCTCTATAGATAAAAGATCTATCTTTAAAGGAAATGACTCATATAGTTTCCCAAATATAATACCTACAATTTCATTAAACTTTTCTATGTTTGTAGTAGACATAAATATCCTATTTGTTTCTAAAGTTTCAATTTCAATGTTCCACCAGGTACATTCTGTTGATCTAAACAAACAGATTGGCAAGCTGATTTAGATATAGATAAAACTGTTTCGTTATCCCCTATGTAAAGAAAACAATTATTCCCATTGGCTATATAATCATTGGGAAGTTTGGCATTTGTGGGAATTAATAAGTTACGCACAGTCCATACCCTTATATGAAATAGAAAATAACTATATTTTTAAGAATTTCTACGTTGCAAGATGACATCTATGGTATCAATAACATCCTGATTTTCATCTATTATCCTATTTTCTATCTTCCTGTGCTTGTCCATTTTTTTTCCGCAAAGCGCTATCAACACGACCCAAGAAATAAAGATTATCAATGTTTTATCATTAAGTACCAATACATTAGTAAATCCTTCACCGAAAAATATCATATAAGCGTTCCATAGGGCAAACGTGAATGCTATAAGCACGAGGCTAAGTAATAGCAGGCAAGGTGTATTGATGTAATAACGCCATTTAGCATCTTTATTTTCTATAAGTAATTCTCGTTTTATAGCAAATAATTCCCGACTATTCCTTTCATGAAGCTCACGCGGGCGAGATGGCATAGGGTTAATATTGACGACTGAACCTACATGAATAGAGCCATGATTATTGCCACCAACGCTGATGGTTATTTGTCGTTCCTGCCCATCTTGGGGAAGTTGTTTAAGGCTATCAAAAACTTGTCCTGCTAATGTTTGTAATTCTTCATCTCTTCTGTCCATGCAAATCCTTTATTTTTTAATGATTAACAACCAGTTTTAATACTCTGTCAATTCTACTGTCATCGACAACCGACTCTTTAATTAAAAAGTTATATATTTTTGATGATTGCAGGACGAGTTCATCGGGCGTCCAGCGGCGATTAGCCTGTTGTGCCATCGAATCTAGTTTATGAACAATTTTTCCCAGTAATTCTGTATCTATCTCACTGTTTTTGTAAGCGGTAGAGGCTGACTGTTGAACTTGCCCTGTTATTAGGTACAACACATCAAGACCTGCTTTTGCCCAAAGGCTTATAGCGTCAGCCCCTGGTGCAGATTCATCTTTTTCCCACCTTATCTGTGATTTTCTTGATGCGCCAACCATCTCCGCGAAATCAGACTGACTAAACCCCAATCGCTCACGCTCTTTTTTTAATCTCTCACCAAGAGACATTTTTGTCACCAAAACCCTTTACAAGTCCCATTAATGGGACAATAATGTCATGTATTGTACAAACATCATTGCATTACCGGAGGCCATAGCATGACACCCGAGAAAATTAAAAGCCGTTTTCATCAACACGGCATCACTATTACCCAATGGGCACAGGAGAACGGGTATTCCCGCGAAGCTGTATACCGAGTTCTTAATGGACAATCCAAAGCTAATTACGGAAAGGCCCATGAAATAGCTGTAAAGCTAGGTCTGAAAACGCCAAGTTTAGGCATTTAAATTTAGCCTAACTATTTTATCACTTTATGTAACAGATTATCACATATTGAAAAGGGAGAGTGTGACATGCGCAAAATTAACGTTTCCAGTTCTGGTACGCGCATATTACGGGTTCTTAAGGCTCTACGTGGTCATTCCTTGTCTGGGCTGAGTAATGGTGAATTAGCGGAATTACTGGGGGAATCTCCGGCAAATATTAATCGTGCACTAAATACATTAATAGAAGAAGGGTTGGCGCAAAAACTGAGTAGTGGCAGATATGCACCAGGTATGCAATTACTGCAAATAGCACAATCGTTCTCTAATGAAATGGCTAACACACAGGCCAGAATTACAGAAATGAATCAGCGCGTTCTAGCTGGTAGCAGAAATTAATTAACAGGGGATTTATATAATGGCACGCTCAAAAAATACAACATCAGTAAAACTGGCCGAAGATGTTCAACTTGCTGACGATCTACAGGTCAATCTCAACGCTATGACAACACACCGCCTGCAAATCATGGAACAGTTTGGTGATGGTTTGCCGTATGAACGTGATCGCATCGTCCATGAAACCCGTTTCTACATGGCTCAGAGTGCTGAAGCGATGTTAGAAGCTGGGAAGCGTCTCATTATTCTTAAAGAGAATGAACCTCATGGCGAGTTTGTTAACATCGTTAAGGATCAACTCGGTCTGGAACCCCGTATTGCCCAAAAAATGGCACAAGCTGCACTCAAATTTCTTTCACCTGGATTAGAAACAAAAGCGAAAACGTTTTCGCTTTTGGGACGTTCCAAACTGTATGAATTGATGCTTGAAGACGATGATGAACTGTCTGAATTGGCTGAAGGTGGCACTGTAGCTGGTCTGACATTAGATGATATTGATCGCATGTCTGTCCGCGAACTACGTAAAGCCCTGCGTGATACACGTGCTGATCTGGATATTTCACGCCAGACGGTACAAGAAAAAAAGGAACTTGTTAGTAGTTTGATTGAGGAGAAATCTGAAATCCAGCACAAACTTCAGCGCCGAATCAATCATGAAAAACCTGAAGAAGAAGGTGTAGCTTTGACACAAGAGGTTAATTCATTGTCTTTTGCTATTGATGCAGCTATCACCAATCTTTTCAATGGATTTGAAACGCTTAATGACCATACCACACGAACCGATATTAGTCATGTTGGGTTTATGGCAGGCGTCCTCGACGACCTTGAAGTCAAAATTCGTAACCTACGTAATCACTTTAATCTGCCTGAGTACAGAGAACACAGCATTGTTCCTGATTGGGCTAAAGAAGGTGCGGAAGCAGAAGAGGAAAGATTCGAACGACCAGAATGGATGGATAAGGAAGAGGCACATGAATAAATCTGAATTGAAAAAAATGCTTGAAAAGAAACTGAAGAAATAAGGGCAATAACATGAATACCACAATGACCGAACGATTAGTTTCTATTGCACAGGCAGCACATAAAGCCGGACATGGCAGTAAAGAAGCAATATATCGGGCGGCTTGTGAAGAGCTGTGTATGTCACGTTCAACATTGATTAAAAAACTTGGTGAAGTTTCTGGCAAAAAGCCACGCAAGAAACGTTCTGATGCAGGTAATAGCGCGCTGACACGTGAAGAAGCAACTTTGATCTCAGGGGTATTGATGGAGGCCACTTGTAATACAGGGAAACGGTTATATAGCCTCGAACAGGCCGTTAATGATCTGCGTTCAAATGGCCTGATTAATGCAGGCCATATTGATACCGAAACGGGCGAATTTTCTCCGTTATCCATTGACGCTATTAGTCGTGCATTGCGCCAGTACAAACTTCATCCTGAACAGTTGAAAGTGCCTGCGCCCAGCCTACAATTGGCTAGCCTGCATCCCAATCATGTCTGGGAATTAGACGCCTCAATTTGTGTACTGTATTACCTAAAAAACCCTAATAAAAACAATGGGGTTGACAGTGGATTACGCATGATGCCTGTGGCTGAATTTAATAAAAATAAGCCGAAAAATCTGGCTCGTATCATTAATGATCGCGTTTGGTCGTTTGAATTAACAGATCACACAAGTGGCTGGATATATGTTGAATACTTATTTGGCGGTGAAACCAGTCAGAATTTTACTTCTGTGTTGATTAACGCAATGCAAGATCGTGGTGACGCAGATGTATTACACGGTGTACCCCAAATTTTATTTACTGACCCCGGTTCTGCTTTGACAGCACCTACACTACGTAACTTGTGTAAGGCCTTAGGCATTCAAATGATACAACACAAGGCCCGTAACGCCCGTGCTACGGGCTCTGTTGAAAAAGCACGTGACATCATCGAACGCAATTTCGAATCCGGTTTACGCTTTCGACAGGTTGATAATATTGATGAACTTAACCGTCTGGCACGGCTATGGCGTATGAAATTTAACCGCGGTGCAATACATAGCCGACATAGACAAACCCGTACAGATTGCTGGCTAAAAATCACAGTAGAACAGTTAGTAAAAGCACCAGCCATTAACGTTTGTCGTGAATTGGCAATTGGCGCACCAGAAAGCCGCAAAGTACAAGCAACCTTGCGAGTATCTTTCAGGGGACGTGAGTATGACGTCAGTACTGTTCCTGGGGTGAGTGTTGGTGATTCAATCATGATCACCCGCAATCCGTGGCGTGACGAAGAGGCACAGGTAGTCATTACTGGTGAAGATGGCTTTGAGGCTTTCCATCTTGTTAATGAAGTTACTAAAGATGAGTACGGCTTTGCCATCGGCGCACCTGTAATTGGTAGTGAATTCCAAGCCATTCCTCAAACAATTGCACAACGTAATTTAGCCGAAGTTGAACAGAAAATCATGGGGACAAACAACACGGCTGAAACTGAAATAGCACGTAAATTGAAAACACTTCCCCTCAATGGTCGGTTTGATCCATATTTGGATATTGAACGTAATGATGCACCAACGTATATGCCAAAACGTGGACAAGCCTCTACGGTACATAGTCCACGAATTGAACAGCTTATGAACCCCGTTGATGTTGTCAAAATTTTACGTGAACGGTTCCAATCACATGGTAAGGCATGGTGTGGTGAATTTTATCAGCAAATAGTTAAATGCTTTCCTAATGGTGTTCCAACAGATCAAATTGATGAGTTGGTTGATGAATTCATGGGGAAATCAACAACTGTTGCACGCAGTATTGTTAACGGTAATTAATTTTTCATGGTGTATATTAAGGAAAAGAAAAATGGCAATTAAAATTCATGATCCACTGCTTTCACTGACAACTCAAAATACAACTGAGGTTTATTTATAAAAGAGACACAGTTTGTTTTCGTGAAACTCATTATAACGTAAGAAGTATACAGGATATTTTGCCAGGGAATGATGTTGCTATCTCTTATTATCAATAGCATATGCAGAAATAAAGATAGCCGCTTAACGGGGGATTATTATGCTGGTGTTTAAACAGCAGTTACAGGCACATCAGTTAACGCAAAGTGCAGCAGCAAGTGCGGCAGGAATTTCAGCGGCGGCGTTGGCTCAAATTGTTAATCACAATATATGGCCACGACAGAATGCAGGTGCAATTCGTCAGCGTATTACTGAATTCTTGGCAAAAAGAGGTATCGATACTGCAAAAAGTTTTGAGGTGGTACAAACAACCGATAAATCAGACACCTATACCGATAATAAAAATACAACCCTCATTTCTGCGGAGGAAAACATGTTACTAAAAAAACAAGTGTTATTTCCAGCTACGAAAAAGCACTTTGGTTTATTTCGTGATCCATTTGAAGATAATGCAATTCAAAGTGCTGAAGATGTTTTTGTCACTCCAGATAGCCGTTATGTACGAGAAGCCATGTATCAAACAGCCCGCTATGGTGGTTTTCTGGCAGTATCAGGGGAATCGGGTTCAGGTAAAACGACACTGCGTCGTGATCTTATTGACCGTATTAACAGGGAAAATACCCCCGTTATTGTTATTGAACCCTATGTATTAGCGATGGAAGACAATGACGTAAAAGGTAAAACCTTAAAAGCATCAAACATTGCTGAATCTATTGTGAATACCTTAGCACCATTGGAAAACTTGAAACGATCGCCTGAAGCACGCTTCCGCCAGTTGCACAAGATATTGAAAGACAGTTCACGGGCAGGCTACCAACATGTATTAATAATAGAAGAAGCACATTCGTTGCCTTTACCGACATTAAAACACCTTAAACGATTCTTTGAACTAGAAGATGGATTTAAAAAACTATTATCGATCATTTTGATTGGTCAGTCTGAGCTGGAATTGAAGCTATCTGAACGTAATCAAGAGGTTCGTGAAGTAGTGCAACGTTGTGAAGTTGTTAATTTGTTTCCTCTTAATGATTATCTGGAAACATTTCTGGATTTTAAATTTAGTCGCGTAGGTATGAAGGCTAACAAGATTTTAGATAATAGCGCTATTGGTGCTATCCGTGACCGTTTATGTCTTAGTCGGCATAGCAGTAAAGAAACTGTTAGTTTATTATATCCATTAGCTATCGGAAACTTGATTATTGCAGCTATGAACATGGCTGCAATTAATGAGATACCTATGGTTGATGCCAATATCATTCGCAGTGTTAGCTGAAGAGATCATTATAAGAAAAAGTTTTACTTAACAATTAATATTAACAATATTCATATTAAAATTGCCTTATAACAAGTTGAATATTCAAGGTGGATTCGACTAATTTCTGATTTTATTAATTTCAAGTTGGTTACAACAAGGACGGAACATACCATAACCAAAGAAATGGAAGTCTTGTAAATATTAAGTTCGGAATTTCATTGTCGATCTACTTGAAAAAATTTCTTTGTTGAGGAAAAGAAGAAAATATATTGGTATTAATAAAAACATTCATTAAGTAACAGATAATTAAATATGGTAGAAAGAAAAGTTATGTTTAAAGCTACTGCGGCTTCTTACACTCCGTAATTATGTAAATAAAGCTGTTGTAAAAGATATTAATGAAATATCAATTAATTCAGGTAAAGAAGATTTTTCAATTATCCTATTTGAACAGAAAATTAAGTAAGGAACATACTTATGAAAATAACATGTAATCACTGCAAACAACCTGTTGAAAAAATGAATCTAAAACAAGCCAAGGTTATTCAGACTCCTGAATTTGGTGAGTGGGTTGTTGATTTAATCTTGGTTTGTCCACATTGCAGTCAGCAATACGGTGTATCTGTGTCAACATGGGATTTACAGCCACTGGAGACCACTCATGGATAAAACGGCCTTATACCGAAAAGCCAAGCTCAGTAGTATCAAGTTAATGCTGGCTATTCTGGTTTACTTAATTCAAGAGTACATAGCAGAGGATGAATAAGATGGCAAAACAGAAACTTATTCAGCTTACTTTCATATTGCACGTAGTGATCTAAAACTAGACGAGGATACGTATCGCCAGATGTTACTTTCAGAAACCGGAAAAGCCTCTACGCGGGAAATGGATATCCCGCAGTTAACTCGCGTTTTGGAAGCTATGAAAAAGCGCGGTTTTAAAATTCAATCCTTTAGGAAATCCAAAAAATCACGTCCATTAGATAGACATCCCCAATCAAAGAAGATACGTGCATTGTGGCTGGAAATGGCATCTATAGGTATTGTTCGTAATAGTTCTGAACAAGCCTTAGCTCACTGGGTTAAGCGTGAAACGAATATTGATGGTTTACAGTGGTTAGATTCAGACCAAGCCAGCAGCATTATTGAAAAACTGAAGAAGTGGCAGAACCGCGTCACGAGGAAAAAGTATGAATGATGTGAATAACTTTCGTAGCAAAGGTCCTGAGTTGCTAGTCGAACTGGCACAGCATACAGCCTGCACGGTCAGTGAAATAATCCATGTTGAGCCTGCGTTAGCCGAACAAATTGGTGAAGCTGTTGCTAACCATATGATGCAGGTTTGGGGCGGTCAGAATGTCTATTTTCCTATGGGCATGATTTGGAAAGTCAGCCTCCGTGATCGTGAGATTTTCAACGAATTTAACGGTAAAAATCATCATGATCTGGCTCGTAAGTTTGGTGTTTCTATTCAATGGATTTACAGCGTAGTGAAACGTATTCGAAAGGAGGAACTAGATCGCCTGCAAGGTAAGTTATTCGATAACGAGTCTGAATAGGCAGGTCAAACTGATTGAGCTTAGTAAAATCAGGTGGCAGACTAAGCATGATTCTCGTTCGGTCTGCCTTTCAAATACTGAAAAGGATTTACAATTGAATCTCCATAACTTCCCACTTAGTCCAAGTTTTTCCCATAATTATCTTTCAGTTTCTTTTCAAATATCTTACTTATGATCATGATGAAGCTTAGCCGCGACTTTTACAGTAATGGAATGACTCTTGGTGAGTTAGGATGTTCGTTAAGCCATCTATCTGTTTACCAGAGAATTGTTGATGAAAACATCCCCTTAGCTCTTATCATGGAAGACGATGTAGAAATCAATAAAAATATCTTTTATGTACTGAGAGCATTGGATAAACTCAATGCAAAAAATCCGAATAAATCCAATGTCATTTTACTAAATAAGACCACTGAATATATTGACACTTTCAAGAAAAATATAACGGGACCGTATTATTTAGTTAATGTGATTGAAGCAGCTGGCACTTATGGTTACGTAATTAATAATTACGCTGCACAATGTTTACTTGATTTTCTACAGCCCGTTTGGCTTGAAGCTGATAAGTGGCGTTTTCTCAATGAAAGACGGATTATAAAAGTGAAAGCAGTGATACCTCCCGTCATCTCTACAATGCCGTTATATATTCAATCAAATCTGGAGCCAGAAAGAAAAAAACAAAAGCAGCGTAGACAAGAATTTTTCAATATTCAAAGAAGAAGACGATCATTATACTTGAAATTACATACAATGTTGTGGAGAATATTTGTCCGTCTATGGGTGAAACGGATAAAGCCATAAATATTGTATTGGGGATATTAAGAAATTAAGAAATTAAGATTTAGGTTTAATATATGATCTTTTACTAAAAGGTCTTAAAATGAAGTCATTTTTTCTGACACTATGAAAGTAGTATTTTGTTTGTTATCATACCAAGTAATAGTGAATTTTATAAAAGTCAATGAGTAAATATTATGTTATTTTCTGATTCAAGTGATGTTACCTTGGTCATTACAAGTTGTGGCCGGTTTGATTTATTAAAGCAAACTATTGAGTCGTTTGATAAGTATAATTCTTATCCTATAAAAGAGGTTGTTGTAACGGAGGATTCTGGAGATAAGTCTATTCATTCTGTCATACCTGAGCACTGGCTACCATACTGTGAAATTATTTTAAACAATCCTAAGCTAGGGCAAATTAAGTCAATTGATCTAGCATATAGTAAGGTAAAAACTGACTATATCTTCCATTGTGAAGACGATTGGCTTTTTTATAGAGACAGATTTATTGAGGATTCTTTTGTTGCATTGAAATCTAATAAAAACATACTCCAAGTATGGCTTAGGGATTTAAAAGAAGATGTGATGCTTCATTATCCATTCCATTATCCTAGTAATTTCAGAGAATTAGAAGGTGTTTGCTTTTCTACTCTGGAAAGCAATGATCCCAAATGGAGGGGATTTAGTTTTAATCCAGGGCTTAGAAGAAAATCAGATTATGAATTATTCATGCCTTATAATCTGTCAGGTGATACAGAGATGACACTATCGAAGAAGTATGCAGAGATAGATAAATATGCAGTAATTTTAGATAAAAGCGCAGTTAAGCATATCGGTTGGGATGACCATATAAATACAGATGAAGAGATAAGACAGAGGAAACGCGAAAATAGAAGGAAAATAAAGTATTTTACTTTTGGTGTAATTACAGGATGCTTTTTAATGTATTTTATTAAAGGATTTTAATTAATATCTATTTGATTTATGTGTATTAATGAGTGATCTAATGGTTTGCGGGGGCTTCATGCAAATTAAAGGGTTTTATATTTGGTTCCCGCAATATTTACGAGTTTTCCTCCTGATACTTTACTTTAGTAAATTTCAGTAAACTATCGGCTTCCTTAGTTGCATGATCATGATAGATAATTCTAAAACTAAAAGTGTAATACATCGCATAATACGAGTTAAAGAAAACTATGTAAACTCGTTAATTTATCATCTAAAGCTTGTTCATAGTTTTTTCAAAATGAATGTATTTTTCTCTAAATAAATCGTTATTTTGGTTGCTTTATGACCAGCAAAGAAGGTGTGGCACCTATCATTCGGGTTTTGCGTTCATACGGCAGTGTAAAGGACTCACAAACATAGCATCAATTGAATGCTTTTTAAACTATGGCGCATCCATGCACCATAGTGTTACCTAAGTTCATGTTTTGCTGCTTCAGCTAAAAAGTGACTTCTATCTCGATATTGTGTCGGACTTTCTTTGACGCGATTATCAATACGCTGAATGAGTGTATCGGGTAATGAGATATTAATACGCTGTTGTTTTCCGGAAAATTCAGATAAATCAACATCAATAACAAACCACTATCAATGTATTGATATTCTGTGTTTTTTGCATAAACCAGATAGCCAGCATCCTGAATATGTTCAACTGCGCTATTATTCGCGACCATATCTTCTACTGTTAACAAGATAGCCTTACACGCCATTATCGCAATGTCTTCTTTATTATCCGCGGCAGAAAAACAGCCATAATCTTCGACACACAGAGCAGGAATGACCAAACCATACGCTGTATTTTCATTTTTCGATAACTCAACACCTACTGAAAAAAACATGATGACCTCCAAAGTCGGCGGGGATTAAACTCTCACCATTTTCTTTATAGATTTGACAATACTGATAGGCAGATCTTTTTTGGGATGCGGAACCGAGTATGTCTTTCCGGTTATTGGTAACTCCTTCTAAGTTCGCGTCCAACAGCAATCAGCTCTTTTATCAGGTCAGTTGATTTCATATCCTCTCAACCTGACATAAGCATATGCACGCATACACACAAAGTAAATTTATTTATCTCAAATGAACTTGCGTTAAAACGCAAAGTGACGCTAATTTTTCTGTATATTTTCCACCCAATCATTGTTCGTAATTCCATCGCGGTTAATATATTTCTTTCTCAATCATTATTTTGGTTATTTATTGGCACTCAGATCTACCCGATTTTTACCATATTGAATCCCATTGAATGCCTTTAAAAGCTGCGTTGACAAAGATTGCCGTCAGTTAATGAACTACAGAAAGCCTTGATAAGCCAGTTTTCCAAAATATTCAATAGGAATAAATACGGTAAAATTTAGCCACACATATATTTGATAACTGTTTTGTTTACTTTATCCTGTTACTATAATTTATTGGCGCGTAGCATGATATGTGTATTTTCCTATACTGGGGGTTATGGTGATACTTCTGCATTATATGGTTCCTTTTATATTGCAAGTAAAGGATTCTGGTTTAAAATTTAACTAAAATTTATTTTATTCACATAGCGAAAAATACATAGTATAGTACTAATAGAAAATCTGGATGGATGAGGAAATTGAATCTCCGTTTTTCTTGTTTTTCGAGAGCTAAACTACGTTTTACTATTACATGGTGCCCTATTGATAGATAAATATGAAACTTACAAAAAACCACCTAATCAAGCTGCTACCAGTTGTTGCACTTTTCATCTTTTGCCTTTTAGCCCATATGGCTTTAGGTTATCGCTTAAAAATAGCGTATGTATTCGTTATATTCTTTACTTTTCTTTTGCTAAACAAAGTCACTGTGGTTTACAGGCCCCTGCTTATTGTTCTCGGTATAGCAACTCTCGTTTATGCCCCTATAGGGCTTACATATGGCTCACCAAACTTCAACTCAATTCTTTCGTTATTCTATACAAACGAACAAGAAGCCAGTGAATTTATCTCTTCTATTCCAGTTGAATATTATCTCTTTAGTGCATTTATCCTGATCTTTTGTTTGTTCTCTCTGAAAGTAAACATTAATTTACATAGAAACATTAGTATTTTTCTATTTTCTTTTGCATTAATTACGGTAATACACCACTCTTTAAAAGCTTTTGTACAGGGTACAGATACTAAAAGAATGAGGTTTGCTCATAATGATAAATATAAACAAAACCATCAGGTTCCTATGTTTATCTTATCTTACGACGATATGTCACGTAATATTATTGATGTTCAACACAATTTTATGAGCTTCTTAACACTATTTTCAGGGTGGACAGGTATTAAAGAATCTAAAATACCTGAGAATTATAAAATGTTTTCTAATGAAATATGTGAAAATCAAGATTATGTTCTGAATTTTAGCAATAAGGTCTGTATTGGTTTTAATTTCTAGATAAAATTAACTCATGACAAAGATAAGAGTAGGTAAGCAATGAATATTATGATAACAAATTTCCATGCAGGGAATGGTGGAGGTCATACCACATATATCATGAATATAGTTAAATATTTTGATTATAATAAAGGAAAACTGCTTATTGCTTGTCCACCTGAAAGCAGATTATACAAAGAACTTACCAATTTCGGATTTAATAATGTTATTCCTCTTTACTTTTCCTGCAAGCTTAATAAGCTAAAACAACTCGTAACAACCTGTAAGATTTTATCACAAATTGTCAGAAGTCAAAAAATAGACATAATTCATACTAATGGAACTTCTGACAACAAAATTGCTATCCTCGCAAAAATACTTTTCGGGATGAGATGCAAAATAATCTATACAAAACATAATCATTATCCTGTATCTTGGTTATCTAAAATCAGGCTGAAAAGATTTAATGAAAGAATTATTTTCGTAAGTGACTCCATTAGAAATCAATGTTCCTCTTTTATCTATGATAAACAAGTTGTTACTATAAAAAATGGTATTGATACTGATAAATGGAAAACTGAACATCCGGTTATAGAAAAAGGGAAAATAACACTTATTTCTTCTGCTGGAACCGCTGAACACAAAGGGTGGCATTTTTTGATAAGATGCTTGGCAAAGAATAAAGAGCTATCTGATAAATTTCGTATAAAAATTATTGGATGTACTCCTCACCAAGGAGACATAGATAAATTAGTGGGTGCTCCTTTCTCCCACGTCGATATTGAATTTACTGGTTATATTAATGATGATAAAAAAATTATTAATTATATGGAAAATGCTTCTATAGGGTTTGTTTTATCTACTGATTGTGAAACTATCAGCTTTGCTTGCAGAGAAATGATGGCTTGCAGTTTGCCTGTTATTATCAGTGATTTCGGAGGATTACCAGAGAATATTGATCATGGTGTTAATGGTTGGATCACAAAAGCAAGGGATGAAACATCAATATATAATATTTTAAATCTGGTTGCTAATTTATCATCTCAAGAGTTAAAAGAATTATCTGAAAAAGCTAGAGAAAAAGCAGTTAATGAGTTTGATGTGAGAAAAATGGTTTCAGAAACGATAAGTACCTATAGCTCTGTTTGTAATTCTTAAATCTAAAAACTTACGGCCTGGAGAGCAGGCCGTCGTTTATTTTACTTTGGTTGTTCAGGCCAGATAATTGCTGTTGCTAATGAAGTATCAATGCGATTCAGTGACACTCGATACCTTTTCCATTCGAGTAATAAGATTTTTTCCTCGTTAGTTGCTATTCCTAAATCAATAGCATCCTGCAAAGGCTGAATTACCTCATTTGCAGCAATCATTTTTTCTGACTTCTGGTTCTTTGCCTGTTGTCGTTGTTCTTCCAATGTGTAAATGCGTTGGATGATTTTCTTACCGTCAAAAACCCACCCATCAGTGATAATTATCTCCGTTGGTACATCTTCTGATGCAAGTTCAGCAACGGATAAATATATAGGGAATAGACTAGATATATCCTTTGATATTGAAGTGATAACGCCATCTTTATTAAATGTGAATTTGATAGTTTCTTCTAAAAATTTTTCTTGAATCTGATACCAGTCATTGCCTTCATCATCTCTTAAGTATTGAACACAAGATATGCCACCGTTTGGAATATAAGGTGTAAAAATACCAGTTTTCATAATGTCACCCTAGATTGAGGAGATTGTTACCCAAATACCATTTATGTATGCTTGTACAGGGCGGTAATGTGCACTGGCAAGGTGCTGTCTTCCTGAACTCCACATCACTGTACCCAAGCCAACAAGGACATGCCCAGAAGGAGCAGACCAGTCTTTTGTCTCGTCTGTCCATCCGCCTTCTGTTACCCAACTTCCAAGCCGTAAATTAATCACCCCAACATTGTTCTTCAAGGCGTAACGATTATCACATTCACCTGTGGTATATGCGCCTAACTCGCCCGGTGACGGTTTGTTTACAGCACTATAAACACGAATACTTGGGTATTCATACACACCTCTGCCGGAAATAGACCCTGTTGCATCCACATACCCATTCAAAACACCACCGGATTTTGGGTAAGCACTTTTCGCCAAATTCACCGTGTCTGTTAAACCAAGTTCACTCGCAATAGGTTTATTCTGCGTGTTATATTCTTGTGCCCAAGGTGTCCATCCCGGACCGCTCCACGGGTATAAAGCCCGTGTATATATCCGACTGCTATTATAGACAAAATAACGTTGAATAGTGCCAGCAGCCTGTAAAACAACAAGAGAACCAGCGGATGCTTCGGGGTAGTTTTTACCGGCTGTCGCTTGTACATTCAAACCCTGATAATAAAGCCCTGGCGTTTGATAATCATTTAAATCGGCTTTGTCAGGGATCGATATTGCTTGCCCATTAAAAATATCCTGAGAGGTAATATCGACATCCCCACTCAACACCTTGCCATTAATTCTCCGGTTGTTCGGCACAGCACTTTTCGCCAATGCCGCGGTTTCTGTTAAACCAATGTTTTATAGAATCTATAAATTAACAATAAATCGTGTCGAAGCAGTATGTCAGGGCATTAAATGGAGATAAAAAAGGTAAAAACTGGGTATATCCATGTGTTAATAAATGACCAAAATGACGATTATGGGGAACAGAATTGCAAATGGTTTAATTACGAGCAACCTTTGTCTATAAAACAACCTGAAAATAGTCAAAGTAGAGCACATATATTGGCAAAATGCGTGCCTTTCCCAATCATGGTGGAAACAGATTGGCTATGATCTGTATTAGTCACTATTTTTTTCTGATTTGCGTATTCTGATTCTGGAGATTTGTTATAACGAAATAAACTGAGAGTTACCTGTAATCTTGTATGGGATTTGGTAACCATATCAAAGCAGGTAACTCCCAATTTTAGATAAAGTTTCAACTAACACATCCAAATTTATTTAACGGAAAGCTCTATATTTACACTTCGATTTCTTACCCAAAAAGCCTGGCTGTTATAACAAATCTGTCCTCCGCAAATAGCATTTTCAACTATATCAGGACACCCTTTAATTAATGTATACCATTCAGGGCCAGATCCATCTGAATTTGCATGACCACGACCATGCCGAAATGTTAGTGTACAATTTTTTGTGTCTGTATTGGCAACATTAATATAACTAACACTCCAATCGACAGTTTTAGTTTCATTTGTACATCCATCTATCCAGTTATTATTATCCTGTAAATTTCCCAGATAGGTTTTACCTGCCTCTAAGCGTATTTTTTCATCTCCACTATCGTACATGCAATTAGATGATTGTGTAATAAGAGTAATACTCTTTGTCGCTGATGAATTTTTAATTTGTAGTGCATATGTGGCTGATAAATTAGAAATTCTACTTTCTGAAACTTCTAATGTTGCCTCCTTATCGGTAATGTTTTCTTTTGTCTCAGCAGCTAAAGCTAATTGTGTTGATGAAGCTAGAATCACAATAGTTGTACCAATTAACGTTTTCAAAGTGATCATATTAATAAACTCCTTTGATGAAATTATTCGGAGCCTCATTAGGTGATTTTTGTGGGTCAATTTTCACCCGTTAAATAGCTTCCATAAGATATTAATAACTCATCCCATTAAAATTATTTTATTTGTACTTAAGCAAGTGTTGTTGGACGTTATTGATATCGTAATTATAAGTATAATTCATATTTTTATCTGTTGAATTGTTTTTTTAAATGCACATCCTGATGAAATGTTTGTGAATGCATCTTTTACGGATGTGGTTTATTATGTAAATAATAACAAATTGGTTTTATCTAATTTCAAAATAATTCCATCAATTATAAAAACATCATCTGTATGTTTGTTGTATTAATATGATTATATACCCGTCATCTTTCAAGTTGCTTCTTTGTTGGCTGCACTCGCTCACCCCGGTCACATCGTTATCTATGCTCCCGGGGATTCGCTTCCTTGCCGTCGCCATGCATCTTGAAATCCATAGGGTATAGGTGATGTTTATCATATTAAACTTGAAAAAACTGAGACGTTTTAATTGAATTGATATTTGTCAGTAAAAATGAAAAAATCAGCAAACGCTCTGAAAAATCCGTCCTGAGTTTATTAGCCACGCTGAGTACGATAATCTTTTGGCTAGTGGTATACAATGCTGAAAATAAAGGGCTTCACCTGAGATATCAGGCAAATAGCCTTAAATCGAGACGAATTATTTCTTATTTGATATTACGGAGAATGTCTTACGACATTCTCCGTCAGATTATTGACAAAGTGCTGGTTTTTTTATCCGGCGCTCTGTTTTAATTCAGCTCCGTTCACCAGACGGAGCTTGCCGCCATGTTAAGGTATTGGCGTAAACAGGGGAGTGAGACGAGTTAAATCTATTTCCTGTTTAACTTGTGCCAAGCTATACGCTTCCTGGAGTCTCAGCCACATTTCCGGCGTACTGCCGATCACGTTGGCTAAACGAACGGCCATTCCTGGCGTTACTGCCGCGCTACCTTCAACAACACGCCCAATAGTTGACGGTGAGACATCCAGTGCACGAGCAAGCGCTCTAAGACTAATATTTAAGTGCTCTATCTCGTCAGAGATATAGCGCCCCGGATGGGGTGGCATACGTTTAGTCATTAATGATAGTCCTCGTAGTTCAGTATATAAACATCACCATCGTTAAATTCGAAAGTTAACCTCCAGTTACCCGATACGCTTACCGCCCAAATACTCTTTCGATCTCCTGTAAGTGGGTGAAGTTGAAAACTCGGTAAACTTAAATCATTCAGGCCGCTTGCTAAATCTAATGCGTTTAACAGTAGGTCTAGCCTGTTAGCGTGGTGTGCAACAATTCCCGCCGTGGTTCCCTTCTCATAATACTTTCGTAGCCCTTTATGCTTCCAACTTTTAATCATTGTTTGAGTCCTGTTGCGTTACGAGAGACAGCATAACACGTGTCGATCATTGCGCAACAACATTTTTTTGATGAAATAATATCAGATTATTGACAAAGTGCTGGTTTTTTTATCCGGTACTCTGTTTTAATTCAGTGCCGTTCACTAAACGGGGCTTGCCATCTTGTTAAGAACACCCACTCTCCAGACTTTCCCGCCAGAAACACTCTCGCTTGACGAGCTGGTTCCTAAAAATCATTTATACCCTATGGATTTCGAGATGCATCGCGGCGGCAAGGGAGCGAATCCCCGGGAGCATAGATAACTATGTGACCGGGGTGAGTGAGTGCAGCCAACAAAGAGGCAACTTGAAAGATAACGGGTATAGTCCGTCAAGTCGATGCCGCTATTAATTTCGAATTTATCCGCGAATTAGTTGCCCCATTGTATTGCCACAATAATGGCTGTTCTGTTATCTATAGCCCAAAATATTAAGAAGATAGCCTTGCTGGTCGCAATGCTGTGTTGTTTTTATCTCAGGAGAGCGAGCATTTTATTGCAGGATAAGCGAAAATAACGCCTTGGTGGAGGATTACATCGGGTTAATGAGGAAAATGGATGGCATTATGATTCATAATAAAAGAAACAAACCCCGTTATTTTCAACGAGGTTTGTCAGCGGTATGGTGGAGAATATCTTACGACATTCTCCGCTAATTTTACTAGTGATAGCTCTCGACAATGTATTAAACCATTTTGCCAAAATCTATCGAAATAGGGCTTTGATTTATTAGCGCTGAGTTTGTGGGGATTTCTCAGTGCAAATGCAGGCCCATTTTAAAAATTTATTTTTGTTCTCCAAAGTCCTCAAAAAATATTGCACCTATGTTGCCTGCTTGATCTAAGCCATACATACAAAAGCGTACTGGTGAGTCTTTCTTTTTAAGAGTAATCGGTACTCTTCTATAAATAGAGTAATCTTTATAATCATCGCATTTTGTCGATTTTCTTGGGCCGGCCTTATAACGTATATCAACAACTTCCCAAGGGCTAAACCTAGCGTCGACAACCCAACTATCATCTGTTTCAAAAAGTAATGTCGAACCCGGTCTTACTCCCGGACGGGTGTTGTCAATTTCACGTAATTTTATTGATGCATTAGATGTACTCTGCCAGCGTTTATTTGCAGAATATTGCCCAATGACACACATGGTATAAATCCCTTCTTTGGAAGGAACGGTAAGTTTTTCCAACGGTTGTGTCGTGACTGGAATAGGTTTGCTGTATCCTTTAGGATCGGTACAATCAATATTACTCGCAAGCCCTCTTTTATAGCTAATATTATCAAAACCTTTCTCTACAAGGCGTAAATTCCAGGTGACAGGTTTGTTGTTAACTGTGCCCTTCGTAATCAATGGGCCGCTGGCGTTAATAGTGATCCCTTTTCCATCGTCAAATTTACTTAAATCCAGTTTTCCATCAGAAGTAAATGCACGTGCAATTTTATCAATAGGCATATAATAACTGGCGCCTGCACGAGAGAAACTGTGATCGATAATAAATTCACAAGGCCGGTTAAGACCGCAACCCCAGTAACTTCGATCGACGGTGGTATTTAATACACCAATTATCTTGGATTGATCTTTTAACATAACCGGTGAACCCGAAGTTCCTCCGGCAACACCGGCGCAATTAACCGCAGCGGCCGGAGACCAAGCCCATATGCCTTCATATACAAGCGAAGCTTTTCCAGTAATGTTGCAAGCCGAATAGCGCAGATAACGTTTATCACTCTCTATGCCATTGACCGGAATATGAGCAAGTTCAATCTGCTGGCTGGTTAATTCTAATGCCGATGGTTCATGATCTTTTTGTAACGTCACCGGCAGTATTCCGCGCTTTGCCAACTCACCATACGTTGCTTTAAGTCTGAAAACCGCAAGGTCGCCGCCTTTCATTGTTGCGTATAAAACTCTATCAACATCAACAGGTTGGTGTTCATTAATTAAGTCAATGAAGTAGTTTGGCGTGTATGTCCAACCTGGGCCTACAGGTTGATCAATGATGACTTCATTGGTATCTAATGAAGAATCAAAACAATGGCCCGCGGAAAGAATAAGGGCTTGTTGATTGGCATCAGGGGTTTCTGAACCGGCAATAAGTGTCGCGGTACATTGGCCGCGACCGCTCAGTTTTCCGACATGCTTAAATCGCTCAGCACCCGGATCGGTAGATTTTAATAGCGGAGCTTCGTTGCTATTATTGTCTTGCAGATTAGCCATATGCTCGCTGTTATTTTCGGGAAGTGCGTGTGCGAAATAACTTGTTGACACAATCCCTGTAATAAGTGTAGCTAAAAAAATTTTTCTCATGTTTTTACCTCATGTTGTTTACATTTTTAATCTTTCCATGTAATGGAAACAGACATTCAATGAAGAAAAAATTATCGCTAAGTGTTTTTAGAGCTTTAATAAATCCTCTATATGAGTATTTAATGTTTACTAATTTATGAATTAATAGACAGTTTTTTTAGCGCATAAGATCATTCTATTGGGTGCCTGTTATCCATAGCCAATAATAAATAACATAAAAATCAGCCAAATAGTTTTATATACTGCAATAGAGCTATAACGTTCAATGGAACGAGAACTGACTATAAAGGTTTTTCTGGTATAAATTCGTTGTTATAAAGGATGAGTTGATTAAATGAGAGTTGAACTCCGGGAGAGTGTATATTTATGAGTTGTTACTAAATTTATCACCCAGAGCATTTGTTGTGGAATAATAAAAGTGTTAGCAAAATAATTCTAGTCTTGCCGGAATGAGTTTTAATTCAGTTTGCAGTGTTTTTAAATAGTCAATAGCAATAGTGGCTAAAATGGGATAAAAATCATTTTCTAGTTTGGTTGTCTGCATCAATTCCAGATAACGGTAAGCCCAAGGTAGTAAGTGCTGTTCTAACAATGTACGTGCAGCAGGTTTATGCCCTTGTTCTAAAATATAAACTAAGGCCAGCAACATCAAACCGAATTGATCTTCGGGTTCCCGTTGTTTACTGGACATGACGATATTCTGTTTTGTCAGAAATTCCCGGTAAGCCAGCGTGCTTTCACCTGATAACGCGTTTTCTCTGTCCAGATAAACCGATCCCCAAGGTGGGGCTGGCATAACACCTTGCCCTTCGAACAAGATGGAGTAGTCATATTGTAGAGATTCGACTGAGAAGGTAGCGAGCTTTTTCGTCAGATTTTCTATTGTGCGGTTATTTGACCAGGGAAATAATTTATCAATATCGATAAGCAATGGAATTAGTGGGCGGACTTGTTCTGATTTCGGTGAGTAATAAAAACAGGCGCCAATAATGCGAGGTACAGCAGTATCTAATAACATGGAAAATTCTCATTATGATTTGGTTATACCAATGGTGTAAGCAGCATAAACACATCATAAGCTTATACGATATGAATAGATAGTTGATTATGATCAACGATTAATCTGTTGCGGTGTTGTTACTATCTTTATCACCAGATTGACGGCGATTTTTGTTATGAAACGCATAAGTTCATCACCGAAAATAATAAAATTAGCCGCTTTATTGGTATGGGAAATATATATTTGATCTACATTTTAATTCAATGCATTTAATAAGGTTATTATGGTGAAAATGAATATATATCATTAGTTATCTAATAATTTAATAATTTTAAAAGTAGACCACGTTAAAAATAAATAAACCCTATATACCCTATGGATTTCAAGATGCATCGCGACGGCAAGGGAGTGAATCCTCGGGAGCATAGATAACTATGTGACCGGGGTGAGCGAGTGCAGCCAACAAAGAGGCAACTTGAAAGATGACGGGTATAAACCGCCGTTAGGTTAATACCGCACCTTAATGGTGTGGTTGGGAAGGAGGTGAAAATCCTCCGCAGCCCCCGCTGCTGTGATGCTGACAACTCCGCTGATGCCACTGGTCGGAAAGACTGGGAAGGTTGCGGGGAAGGGTGACGCTAAGCCAGAAGACCGACCTGACAGGCACGAGACATTAACTCCTTCGGTGGGAAGCGAGTTGTCATCCAAGTGGTGTGCGCAGTGTTGGCACGTCTTATGGGCGCTCCTTTTCCGATCGACATATCGGGAATTTTCTATGCAATGGTCAGGTAGGAAGGCATTTGTTATCGCGGGTACGGGTAGTGGCTGTGGTAAGACTACGGTTACCCTTGGCATTTTGCGGGCATTGATGTTGAGAGGGTTGACTGTCCAGCCGTTTAAAGTGGGGCCGGATTATCTGGACAGCGGCTGGCACAGCTCTGTGTGTGGCGTAGCATCTCGTAATCTTGATGCATTTATGCTGCCAACAGCGACGCTTAATGGTCTTTATAATCAGCATATGCGTCATGCTGATGTCGCGGTCATTGAAGGTGTGATGGGGTTGTATGATGGTTATGGTACCAACCCAAACTATTGCAGTAGCGCTGCAATGGCTAAGCAGTTGGGATGCCCGGTGATTTTGTTGGTGGACGGTAAGGCAGTATCGACTTCTGTTGCCGCAACTGTTCTGGGTTTTTGCCGTTTTGATCCCTCTTTAACGATTGCGGGTGTCATTGTTAACCGCGTCAATTCTGAAAATCATTTCGAACTTATTCGTCATGCGATTGAACATTATTGTGGTGTGCCGGTGCTAGGACGTTTGCCCGTGATGAAGGATGTGTCGTTACCGTCTCGTCATCTTGGCCTGATTCCTGCCCAAGAGCAGGCTGACAATGATGCTCGCTGGCAGCGGCTGGCCCAGCAGGTAGAGGCGCATATCCATCTTGATCGTCTGTTGGCGCTTTGTGACTGTCCTACTTTACCCGAGGGTGAGGCACCATCATTGCCTGATCCCGCATTGGCTGATGGCTTGACGTTAGCGCTGGCAGATGATGAAGCCTTTAATTTTTATTACCCCGATAATCTGGAGATGTTGGAACAGGTGGGGGTACGTATTCACCGTTTTAGTCCACTGCATGATCGCCGTTTACCCGATTGTCAGATGATTTATCTCGGTGGGGGCTACCCGGAAATCTATGCCGCTAAGTTGGCCGCCAATAGTGCCATGCGGGAAGCTTTACAGGATGCGCATTGTCGTCAAGTTCCCATTTATGCTGAATGCGGTGGCCTGATGTACCTTGGTAAATCGTTGACCGATGGCGAGGGAGCGAGCCACCAGATGGCCGGTATTCTGCCGGGGGAAAGCCATATGGGTACGCGGTTGATGCGCTTTGGTTACTGTCAGGCACAGGCCCGTTTTGACACTTTGCTGGCCGCAGAAGGTGAGATTTTACGGGGCCACGAGTTTCATTATTCTGATTTTATCAGCTCAGTGCCTTCAGTTTTTGACTGTACTAAATGGCGTGACGGGATGGCAATACAGCAATGGGCCGGAGGCTATCAGGTACAGCAGACACTGGCTAGTTATCTTCATATCCATTTTGCTCAGCGCCCTAGTCTGCTTGATCGCTGGTTGAGGTCTGCAAGGAGGCTATTGTGACACTTGCTGCCTGGTTTGCTGCTTTCTTGCTCGATAGCTGGTTAGGTGATCCGCCGCATTGGCCTCATCCGGTGCGTTGGATTGGTAAGCTGATCTCTGTGGTACAGCGGGCGGTTCGGCGCTGTTGTCACAGTGAACGTGCATTGAAAGTTGGTGGAGCAGGGCTATGGATAGTGGTTGTGGGGCTGACTTGGTTGGTGAGTTGGGGGTGTCTGTGGCTGATGAACCTCATTCATCCTTGGGTCGGCTGGCTGGTTGAAGTGTGGATGATTTATACCCTGTTGGCTGGCCGTTGTCTGAGTGACGCCGCGCTAGAGGTACATGAGGTATTACAACAAGGCTCATTGGATGAGAGTCGTCAGCAATTGTCGCGGATTGTCGGGCGCGATACTTCCCAACTAGATGTACCGCAAATCACCCGCGCGGTGGTGGAGACGGTGGCGGAAAACAGCGTTGATGGGGTTATTGCTCCACTGTTTTTTCTAATGATTGGTGGTGCGCCATTGGCAATGGCTTATAAAGCGGTTAACACCCTTGACTCAATGGTGGGATACAAAACTCAGGAATACCGCGCGATTGGGTATGTTTCCGCTCGTATGGATGATTTAGCAAACTGGTTACCGGCGCGGTTGAGTTGGCTGTTGTTGAGTGCGTCTGCTTGCTTCATTCGACTTGATTTTCGTCAGGCACTACGTATTGGCTGGCGTGATCGCTATCAGCATAGCAGCCCTAACTGTGGCTGGCCGGAAGCGACGGTGGCGGGAGCGTTGGGTATCCGCCTTGGCGGCCCGAATTGTTATTTTGGTGAACGAGTAGATAAACCCTGGATGGGTGATGAACGCCGTAAAATCGCGCTGACGGATATCCCGCTCAGTATCCATTTGATGATGATAGCTTCGCAACTGGCCTTACTGTTGTTTGCGCTGTTGCGCTTACTGTTGGTCGGCATGGCTTAAAAAAGGGCAACAATATGAACTACCTCCAGAAACCTCAGCAAATTGAACAGAATAGCTTCGCAATCATTGGCGATATTATTGCTAGTGAGCGGCCCGATTACCGTTTTGTTGATGAAATGCAAGAAGCAGTGATTAAACGGGTGATCCACACCACCGCAGATTTTGACTGGTTGGATATTTTATGGTTCTCGCCGGGTGTGCTGGCCCGCATTACAGAAGCATTGAGTCGGGGATGCACTTTGTATACCGATACGACGATGGCTCAGTCCGGTATCAACAAAGCACTGTTACATCAGATGGGGTGTGAATGCCGTTGCTATATCAGTGATCCGCGTGTGGTCGCGATGGCGAAAGCGCAGGGTATCACGCGTTCTATGGCTGCGGTAGATGTCGCACTGGCGGAAGAAGGGGACAAAATCTTCGTGTTCGGTAACGCTCCAACCGCCTTGTTCCGTTTGTTGGAAAGGAAGGCTTCACCATTGGCGGTGGTTGGGGTGCCTGTCGGTTTTGTCGGTGCGGCGGAATCGAAAGCCGCTTTGATGCAAAGTGAACTGCCTTATATCGCCGCCGCAGGCCGTAAAGGGGGAAGTAATATCGCGGCGGCGATTATCAATGCCATTCTGTACCGATTGCAGGAGGCACAATGAGTGACACCATGCAACTAGACAGCATCTGGCATAACGGTAAGCAGTATCGCAAAGGTTATACCACGGGTTCCTGTGCTACCGCTGCCGCCAAGGTTGCCGCATTAATGGTGCTGCGTCAGCAAGTTATCGATCACGTTTCTATTGTTACCCCTTCTGGTGTGACATTACGCCTTAATGTTGAACAGCCGCTGATTGAAGGGCAGCAGGCGACTGCTGCTATTCGTAAAGACGGTGGCGACGATGTGGATGCCACTCATGGCATGTTGATTTTTGCTCGTGTCACCTTGTGCGATCACGGTGAGATCCATCTGCGGGGCGGGGAAGGCGTGGGTACGGTTACCCGCAAAGGTGTGGGATTGCCAGTAGGCAGCTCGGCCATTAATCGTACACCGCGTCAGACTATTGAGGCAGCGGTACGGGAGGCTATCGGTCCTTTACGGGGCGCGGAGGTGGAAATTTTCGCGCCGGAAGGTGAAGAGCGGGCAAAGAAAACTTACAACGGGAGATTGGGGATACTGGGCGGCATTTCCATCATTGGCACCACTGGTATCGTCACGCCAATGTCGGAAGAGAGTTGGAAACGTTCGTTGGCGATAGAACTGGAAATGAAACGTTCGGCGGGTGCTGAAAAGGTCATTCTGGTGCCGGGCAATCATGGTGAACGTTTTGTGCGTGAACAATTGGGGCTTGATGGTCAGCTAGTAGTAACCATGAGTAACTTCGTGGGTTACATGTTGCAGGAAGCGGTGCGGCTTGGGTTCCGCCATATCATGTTGGTGGGACACCCCGGCAAGCTGGTGAAAGTGGCCGCAGGAATTTTCCATACCCACAGTCATATTGCTGATGGCCGCATGGAAACGTTAATTGCTTATCTGGCACTGATGGGGGCGTCGCAGGAAATGCTGTTAGAGGTGAGTCGTTGCGATACCACAGAAGCCGCAATGGAACTGATTGCAGAACACGGCTTGCAAGCGGTTTATGACCGTATTGCCGAACGCATTTGTGAACGAATGAGTGAAATGTTGCGTTTTGCGGTTAACCCGCCGCGCTGTGATGCCATCATGTTCTCCTTTGATAATCAAATACTTGGCACCAGTCGCCCATTAAATGACATTTTGGAGGCAATGCGATGATCACCGTAGTGGGAATTGGTCCCGGCGATACTGCGTATCTGATACCGCAGGCACAGCACTCTATCACTGAGGCGGAGGTATTGGTTGGTGGTAGACGCCATCTGGAGATATTTAGCGGCGTTACTCATGAAACCCGCGTAGTGGATGCTGATCTTGCTGGTTTGCTTGCTTGGCTACAGAACAACAGTACACGCCGGATTGTGGTATTAGCGTCTGGTGACCCGCTGTTATATGGCATTGGCAAATTATTGTCTGAATATTTTACCGCAGAGGATCTGCGCATCATTCCGGGTATCAGTTCAATTCAGTATCTGTGTGCCAAAGCTGCACTGGATATGAACGATATTTATCTGACCAGCAGTCACGGGCGTACCCCGGATTTTGGCTGGCTTCTGCAACACGACAAAGTAGGCATGGTAACTGATGGGCGCGTCGGCCCGCGGGCAATTGCGCAGGCCATTATTGAGCGTGGCCTGAACCGTACATTGATTATTGGTGAAAACCTCTCTTTGCCTAATGAGCGTATTCACCGTCTGCGGCCGGAAGCGGTGGCGACTGACTATGACATGAATGTGGTGGTGATCCTAAATGAGAGATGATGAATTTTTACGCGGACAGAAAGTGCCGATGACCAAAGAACCTGTACGTGCATTGGCGCTGGAGCGGCTGGAACTGAATGATGCTAGCCAATTGATTGATGTGGGGGCGGGTACGGGCAGTGTGGCATTAGAGGCGGCGTTACGCTTCCCGGCGCTGACCGTTACTGCCATTGAACGCAACCCGGCAGCACTGGTCTTGATTGAGGAGAATCGCCAACGACTAGGTTGTCATAATGTGGAGATTATTGCAGGAGAGGCTCCGTTAGCATCGGATGTGATGGCGGATGCCGTATTTATTGGTGGCAGTGGCGGGCAATTGACCGCTTTGATCGATTGGGCACTGGATCACATGTACCCCGGTGGCCGCTTGGTACTGACTTTCATTTTGTTGAATAACCTAAATGATGCACTGGAACATTTGCGGACCTGTCAGATCAGTAACTTGGAGTGTATACAGCTACAAGCATCTACTCTGGCGTCCCTGGGTACTGGTCACTATTTCAAACCGAATAATCCGACTTATCTAATTTCCTGTTACAAGGAGAAGATCGATGTCTGAATATTTTGATCCGCGAAAAGTGTGGTTTGTCGGGGCCGGACCGGGTGACAAAGAGCTAATCACCCTGAAAGGTTACCGTTTGCTGCAACAGGCGCAGGTGGTGATTTATGCCGGTTCACTGATTAATACCGAACTGTTGGATTATTGCCCGCCGGAGGCTGAGTGTCATGACAGCGCCGGCCTGACGTTGGAACAGATTGTTGCACTGATGGTTGATGGTGTACGTGCGGGTAAATTGGTGGTGCGGCTGCAAACCGGCGATCTCTCGTTGTACGGTTCCATACGCGAACAAGGCGAAGTTTTGACCGAAGCGGGTATCAGTTTTGTCTCGATACCGGGTGTCAGTGCTTTCCTTGGGGCGGCAGCGCAATTAGGGGTGGAGTACACCGTACCGGAAGTGGCGCAAAGCTTGATCATTACCCGGATTGAAGGGCGTACACCGGTGCCGCCACTCGAACAACTGGAATCCTTCGCTGCTCATCAAACGTCAATGGCGATTTATCTTTCTGTACAGAAAATGAGACATGTGGCTGCGCGTCTTCAAGCTGGTGGCTATCCGGCAACGACGCCGGTCGCGGTGATCTACAAAGCGACTTGGGATGAAAGCTTAACCGTGCGCGGTACTTTGGCGGATATCGCTGAAAAAGTACAGGCAGCGGGTATTCGTAAAACCGCTTTGATTCTGGTTGGTGCTTTTTTGGGAGAGGAGTACCACTATTCCAAGCTTTATGATGCGGGGTTTAGCCATGAATATCGCCGGGCATGAATCGATTGCGGTGTTCTGTCTGACGCCGGGAGGGGTCAGACTGGTACATCGATTGAAAACTCATCTTCCTCTGACCTGTTTTACCAGCGAAAAGTTACTGGAGCCGGGGTTTACGCCTTTTAATGGCAGCTTTGGCGACACGTTGCGTGAGGCATTTAAACACTATTCGGCGTTGGTGGTGGTGGCGGCGCTGGGCATCACGGTACGCCTGCTTGCGCCACTTATAAATGACAAGATGCATGATCCCGCTGTGGTGGTGATTGATGAAGGGGGTCAGCATGTTATTAGCCTGTTATCCGGTCATGTGGGTGGCGCTAATGCATTGACTCACCATTTGGCGGCGTTATTGGGGGCTGATCCGGTGATCACAACCGCCACCGATGTTAATGGCATGGCGGCGCTGGACACCCTTGCCACGCAATTAGATGCCGATATGCAGGATTTTCGCCACGTGGTGAAGGTGATAAATCAAATGCTGGTCAGTGGTCAAAAAGTGGGGTTGTGGTGGGATGAACCACTGCTTAGTGAACGTGAGCAGTGTGATATCCGGGGTTTTGTCTCGGTAGCGTGTCTGGAAGAATTGCCAGAACTGGATGCGCTGGTGTGTATCACATTGCGAGATGCATTGCCGGAATTGCCTCTACCGGTTTACAAACTGGTGCCGAAGCGTGTGGTGGCCGGGATCGGTTGTCGCCGGGATACGCCATTGCAAACAGTGATTGAGCTATTGCAGCAGCAGATGGCGGAAAACCATTTCGATCTGATGGCGTTACGTGCCATCGGCAGTGTTGTGATTAAAAAGGATGAACCGGCGTTAAATCAGCTAGCACAACGTTGGCGTGTACCGTTTCAGTTGTTCAGTGTTAATGAATTAAGTCTTCATGAGCAACGTTTTCCTGCATCCGATTTTGTCCGCCAGACGGTGGGGGTTGGCAGTGTTTCGCAGCCTGTCGCTTGGTTGATGAGTGAAGGAAAATTGGTTGGTCGGACCTTGCGTCAGCAGGGCGTTACTATCACTTTGGGGGTATCACAATCATGTTAACAGTAATCGGTATTGGACCAGGCAATGAATCCATGATGACACAGGAGGCCATTGAGGCGATCCGCGAAGCTGAAATTATTGTCGGCTATAAAACCTACACCCATTTAGTTAAACATCTAACGATGGATAAAGAAGTGATTAAGACCGGTATGTGCAAGGAGATTGAGCGCTGCCAGAAGGCGATCGATTTGGCATTGTCCGGCCGTAAAGTCGCTTTGATCAGCAGCGGTGATGCGGGAATCTATGGCATGGCGGGTTTAGTGCTGGAATTGGTTTGCCAGCAACAATGTGAGCTTGAAGTTAAGTTGGTCGCCGGGATCACCGCCAGTATTGCCGCGGCGTCGTTGTTGGGCGCACCGTTGATGCACGATTTTTGTCATATCAGTTTAAGTGATCTGTTAACGCCGTGGCCGATGATTGAAAAACGTATTATTGCCGCCGCACAAGCCGATTTTGTTATTTGTTTTTATAACCCACGTAGCCGTGGCCGGGAAGGGCATCTTGCCAAAGCATTTGACCTTATGCGGCCGTGGAAAGCAGCACAGACGCCGGTTGGCGTAGTAAAAGCGGCGGGACGTAAAAAACAGGATAAATGGATCACTACTTTCGGCGAGATGGATTTCTCCCCGGTAGATATGACCAGTCTGGTAATCGTTGGCAATCAAACAACCTATTGCCGTGATGGATTGATGATCACGCCACGGGGGTATGAATTATGAGCCATCCGGCTATCCATGTTTTCGGTGGTACCAGCGATGCCCGGTTGCTCTGTCAGGCACTAGACGCAGCAGGAGCGCGTTATCGTCTCTCTGTTGCTACGGATGCAGGGAAACAACTGGCGGGTGATATTCAAGGAGAGGTGGTGGTGGGGCGAATGGATGCCGAGGCTATGGTGGATTACTTTGATCAGCATAAGGTACGTTGGGTGATTGATGCTTCTCATCCTTATGCAGATGCACTAAGCCAAAATGTGCTCACAGCTTGTCGTCGCTTGTCACTGCGGCTTACTCGTTATCAGCGTCCCAGTGAGATTGATTTACTGAGCCATCCACTGTTGCACAAAGTAAATAGTATCGAGGCGGCTTGCGACGTTGCCCGGACACTAGGGCAACGGATCTTGCTCACCACCGGCAGTAAGCAATTGGAGTTGTATCAGCGTTTACTACCGGGAAAAACGTTGTTGGTGCGGGTATTGCCGACCGCTGAGGTATTGATTCAGTGCGAAGCGTTAGGATTGGGGGTCGATCATATTATCGCGTTGCGTGGGCCATTTACGGCTGAATTCAATCATGCAGTGTATGAATTTTGTCACCCTGATGTGGTGATCACAAAAGAGTCTGGGGCCGAGGGGGGATATCAACAGAAAGTGGCCCCCTGTCTGGCACTCAATATTCCCTGTATTGTGGTGTGCCGTCCTACACAGACTTTACAGGGGGATGAAGGAGAGCAGATTAGTTCGCTGGATGAGTTTGTCCAACACCTAGCCAGTTGGCAGGAATAATGAGGGCAATAAAATGAAAAAAGCATTATTAATCATTAGCTTTGGTACCAGCTATCATCAAACCCGGCAAAAGAATATTGATGTCTGTGAACAACAATTGGCAGCAGCTTACCGTGATCGCGATCTATATCGTGCATTCACCTCAGAGATGATCATCCGTAAATTAAAAAAACGTGATGGTTTACAGGTGGATAACCCACGTCAGGCGTTGGAGCGTTTGGTCAATGAAGGGTATCAGGATGTGGCTATTCAATCCCTCCATGTCATCAACGGTGATGAATATGAAAAGATTGTCAGTGAAGTGCGTACCTTCAGTGATCATTTCCAACGATTAGTCGTAGGCACACCGCTGCTTAATAGCTTTGCCGATTATCAACAACTGCTTATTGCCCTGAAAAGTCAGATGCCGCCATTAGCTGAAGATGAACGCGTGGTATTTATGGGGCACGGCGCCAGTCATCATGCTTTTTCTGCCTATGCGTGTCTTGATCACCTGATGAGTTCCCATAATTTCCCGGCATTGGTTGGCGCGGTGGAGAGCTACCCGGAAATCGACAATATCATTATCCGCTTGCGGCGACAGGCGGTACGTAAAGTGCATTTAATGCCGCTAATGCTGGTGGCCGGTGATCATGCGATTAACGATATGGCATCGGACGAGCCGGATTCGTGGCGTTCTCAACTGGAATCTGTTGGGATCAAAACGCAATCTTGGTTACAGGGATTAGGTGAAAATCCATTAATTCGCCAAATGTTCGTTCAACACTTGACAGATGCATTACAGGCAGATCAGCGGGAGGTGGTGTGATGAATGGAAAACTTTATGCTATAGGCGTTGGTCCGGGAGCGAGTGACTTGGTGACCGTGCGTGCAGCGCGAATACTCGCTGGCCTTGATGTGCTTTATGCCCCTGCCGGGCGTAAAGGAGGAGATAGTCTGGCGCTCTCCATTGTGCGTGAGTACCTGCTACCCCACACGGAAATTCGCACCTGCCATTTTCCGATGAACAGTAATGGCGAAGAGAAACAGGCGGTATGGGATGAAGTCGCGCAACAGTTACAAGATGAAGTAGCACAAGGGCGGCAAGTGGGTTTTATCACGTTGGGTGATGCCATGTTGTTCAGTACTTGGGTCTTTTTGCTGGCGAGAATTGGTCGGCAAGAGTGGTTGGAAATTGTCCCTGGCATCACCTCTTTTGCTGCGATTGCCGCGCGTACCGTATTACCACTGGCGATGGAACAGCAATCAATGGCGATAATGTCTTGTACTGCGCCGGAAGCCGAGCTGGAGCAGGCACTGCAAACGCATGATTGCGTGGTGTTGATGAAAATTTATAACCGTTTTACCACCGTGAGTGCGTTGTTGGCGCGTCTGAATTTGTTTGAACATGCTTTATTGATGGCGGATGCGACATTACCAAGTGAACAGTGCTGGCGCCGTTTGGATCAGATAGACGCCGATCAAAAATTACCTTATTTCTCCACCATTCTAGTGAATAAACAGTGGCATACTGAGAAATAAGTGCCGGAAAGGCAGCTAAAGCTGCATGGCGAATGGAATCGCGGCTGTAAAAACTGAGGAGCAGCTTTTTGCTCTGCTACACCAATATAAAGGAGATAGCATGATGGGCTTGTCTTTAATGTTGCAGGGTACAGCATCCGATGTTGGGAAAAGTGTACTGGTTGCAGGATTGTGCCGTATCTTTGTTCAGGATGGTTATCGCTGTGCGCCGTTTAAATCACAGAATATGGCGTTGAATTCTGGTATCACTAGTAACGGTGAAGAGATGGGCAGGGCGCAGATTTTTCAGGCAGAGGCGGCGGGTATCGAACCTGATGTACGGATGAACCCGGTATTGCTTAAACCCACCAGCGAGCGTAAGGCGCAAGTGGTGTTAATGGGAAAAGTGGCCTGTAGCATGAATGCGGTGGAGTATCACCAGTACAAGCCCAGTTTACAGCAGCAAATTTGTGAAGTTTTTCACAGTCTGGCTCGTGAATATGACGTCATTGTGCTGGAAGGGGCTGGCAGTCCGGCGGAGATTAACCTGCGAGATCGAGATATTGTTAACATGGGAATGGCGGAGATGGTGGATGCCCCTGTGTTGTTGGTAGCGGATATCGATCGCGGCGGCGTATTTGCGGCCATTTATGGCACATTGGCACTGTTACGCCCGGAGGAGAAAGCGCGGGTAAAAGGGGTGATCATCAATAAATTCCGAGGTGATGTCAGCCTGCTCCTGCCGGGTATTAAACAGATTGAAGCTTTAACTGGAGTGCCTGTATTGGGTGTCATGCCTTGGTTGAATATTGATCTGGAAGATGAAGACGGCGTAGCGCTACAAACCGGCAAATATGATGGCGCAACAGAAAAAGCGCTGGATATTGCCGTGATTCGTTTGCCTCATATTGCTAATTTTACTGACTTTAACGCGCTGGCGGTGCAGCCGGATGTTCGCTTGCGCTATGTGACTCAACCATCCGCGTTACAGCCGTCGGATCTGATTATCTTGCCCGGTAGCAAAAACACATTGGGAGATTTGCAATGGCTGAGACAGAACGGGTTAGCGGATGCCTTGTTAACGGCACATCAGGCTGGTGTTCCTGTTATCGGTATCTGCGGTGGTTATCAAATGCTGGGGAAACGGATCATTGATGGTGTGGAATCGGGGATTGAACAGATGGATGGTCTTGGATTGCTGGATATGGAAACCCGATTTGCCCATGAAAAAGTGACAACCAGAATAAATGGTCATTGCTTGTTGGCATTGCCGGGCTTGTTGTCAGATTGCATTGAACAGCCTATTCGCGGTTATGAAATTCATATGGGCAGCTCGTTACTGGGAGCGGATGCCACCCCGTTTGCCTGTATTACCGAGCGTAACGGCCAATCTGGTGGTTGGTGTGATGGCGCGGTTAATCGAGAGGGCAATGTGATGGGCAGTTATATTCATGGCTTGTTTGATAGTGCTAATTTTACCCGTGCGCTGCTTAATACTTTGCGTTGGCGTAAAGGATTGGCGGCTTATCAAGGGGAAACATTGGATTATACTCACTACAAACAGACGCAGTTTGACCTTCTGGCGAAAGCCATGCGTGAACATCTGGATATAGAACGGATTTATCAGTGTATGAAAACTCATCGACAAGGTTCGGCTCCGTGATCTTAATCACTGGGGGGGCTAGAAGTGGTAAAAGTGCGCTGGCAGAGAGGCTGGTGGCACAAGCGAGTGAACAGGTATTGTATATTGCGACTGCCGTAGTGACAGACAGTGAAATGGCCGAACGTATACAACTGCACCGCGAAAATCGGCCGGCTCATTGGCGTACATGGGAAGGTTATCGCGATCTCGGTGCAGTTATCACGACACAAACCCGACCGGGAGAAGCGGTTATCTTGGAATGTATCACCACCTTAATTACCAACCTATTATTTGAGCAAGCTGGAGAGATACCACCTGAACAAATGGACTTTGCTGTATTAGAGGTGGGGATTCAGCAGCAAATTAGCGATCTGTTAGCGGCTTGTACTTGCATGACTTCCCCGATATATCTGGTTACTAATGAACTGGGAATGGGCATTGTGCCGGAGAACCGTCTGGCTCGCCATTTCCGCGACATTGCTGGAAGGGTTAACCAGCGGCTGGCGGCGGCTGCCAGTGAAGTATTTCTGATGATATCGGGGATTGAGGTAAAAGTTAAATGAGCCTGCGTCTGTTTCTTGCCACCTTACAATTTATGACTCGCATTCCGGTACCATCGCGCTGGACACAGGGATTAGAAATCGATCAGTACGTGCGTGGCATAGCGAGTTTCCCATTGGTTGGATTAATTGTCGGTGTGCTTGCAGCGGCGGTTTTTACCTTGCTGGCTCCTTGGAGTGGCACGCCCTTGGCGGCGCTGGGTTACGTATTAGCGCTGGCGTTGTTAACCGGGGCTCTTCATCTTGATGGTTTAGCGGATACCTGTGATGGCGTGTTTTCTGCCCGTAAGCGGGAAAGGATGCTAGAGATTATGCGTGATAGCCGTTTGGGAACAAATGGTGGGTTGGCATTGATCTTGCTTATTTTGGCGAAAGTGCTGGTGGTGAGTGAATTATCTCTGCGTGGTGCTCCTATGCTGATGGTTTTGACTGCCGCATCTGTTGCCGGCAGGAGTGCGATTATCTTATTAATGTACCGCCAGCGTTGTGCTCGTGAAGGGAGTGGCTTGGGGAATCTCTATATCGGTCGGGTTAACGGTTATCAGACACTATTGACATTGTTAAGTGGGGCAATATTGATTGCTCTACTGATGCGGTGGTCTGGCATGTTGGCGTTGGTGATCACATTGCTGGTTATTGGGTTGCTGGCACTGTATCTGCACCGCCGTTTAGGCGGTCAGACCGGTGATACCCTTGGCGCGTCAGTGGAAATCGGGGAGTTGGTGTTTTTACTGGCGCTATTGTGAGTAATTTCCTGGCAAAATACCCAACCCCTATTCTCGCTAAGTGCAGCCAACAAAGAGGCAACTTGAAAGATAACGGGTATAGTACTAAACGTAAAGGGGGTGATGATATGGATACTACCCGTAATGATGGCGGTGATGGCGGCAGTTTAGAGCCAAGAGTGGCGCGTCTTGAATCAGATGTCATGCAAATAAAGATAGAGTTAACCAAGCTAACAACTCGATCTGAAGAGTTTGCGACAAAAGGCGATCTACATAAAGAAATCAGTGCATAGACGAAGTGGTTAGCTGCAACCATAATTGGTACCGCTGGGTTAGCATTAGCTGTGGCTCGTTATTTGTTTGGGTGAAATTTCTGGTAGACATTTTGTGAGTGTATCCAAACTGGATAGCGGGCAAGTACCTTGCTGATGTTCGCCCGCAAGGGCAAGCATATTCGTAAGTGCTTCGGCACAAAGTCCGAAGCGCAACAGTATGAACGTTGGGTAATCGCTACCCAAAACGGTATTAAATCAATGATTCCCAATCTAGCAAAAAGGCTGGCGAGACATGTACTACGATACACATTCGCAAGTCATTTTATGATGAATGGGGGTAACATGCTAAAAAACGAGTCTGAATCTACGTGTTTCTGAATTAACTGCTCTAAAAAACATCTGAGGTAGAGTAACGATAATGCGACTATTTTTGGTTCGGCATGGTCAAACAGAAGCGAATCTGAGCGGTGTTTTCTGTGGGATGACGGATGTGGCGTTGACTGAAACGGGGATAAATCAGGCTCGGCAAGTTGCTCGCTATCTATCGGCAGTGACATTTTCGCAAGCGATAAGCAGCGCGTTACGGCGGGCGCGTCATACTGCGAAGATTATTCTGGCCGGTCATTCGCTGTCAGCTACCATTGATACTCAACTCAATGAGATGCATTTTGGCGCATGGGAAATGCGTCACCACCGCGATTTGCAGCATGAAGACGCTGAAGCTTGGGCTGCCTGGTTAGCGGATTGGCAACAGTCATCCCCGACCGAAGGTGAAACCTTTCCGACATTTGCGGCTCGGATAGAAAATGTGGTTCAGCAACTGTTGACACCAGAAAGTCAGGATAATCTGTTGCTGGTTGCTCATCAGGGAGTATTGGGCTTGTTACTGGCGCGTCTGTTGGCTATGCCGCCTGCTGCTATGTGGCACTTTCATTTTGAACAAGGAACATACAGTGTCGTGGAAATCCAACATGGATTTACTACCTTGCGAACATTTAATAACCGGACTGACTGGCAGCTTGAGACACGGAAATAACATCATGCAAACACTTTCATCGATCATTAATGCGATTGTGCCGTTGGATAACGTTGCGATGGCGCGTACTGCTACTCGATTGAATGGGCTGGTTAAACCAACAGGTAGCTTCGGACGTCTGGAACATTTGGCGATTCAACTTGCCGGAATGCGGGGATTATCGGACCATCATATTGATCGTAAGCAGATTATCGTGATGGTTGCTGATCATGGGGTTTATGACGAAGGCGTGACCATATCGCCTAAGTCAGCGACGGCTATTCATGCGCAGAACATGATGAAAGGGATCACCGGAGTTTGCGTGCTGGCGGTGAATGCGGGCGCGGATATTAAAGTTGTGGATGTGGGCATTGACAGTGATCCTGTGCCGGGATTAGTGAATATGAAGATGGGGCGTGGCAGTGGCAACATTGCTCATGGACCGGCGATGAGCCGCCAGCAAGCCGAAGATTTGTTATTGGCAAGCGCACGTTTAACGCTGGAACAGGTTACAAATGGCGTGAAACTGTTTGGTGTGGGCGAATTGGGTATGGCGAATACCACACCGGCGGCGGCGGTAGTCAGCGTTCTTACGAACAATGATCCACAACTGATCGTAGGCGTTGGGGCTAACTTCCCTAGAGAACGCTTGCATCACAAAGTGGCGGTTGTGCAACAGGCGATTGAAATCAATCGGCCTGATGCCAGAGATAGCATTGATGTATTGGCAAAGGTTGGTGGTTATGATTTGGTGGGTATGGCGGGCGTAATGCTTGGCGCCGCCTCTACCGGATTGCCGGTGATTTTGGATGGATTCCCTTCTTACGCGGCGGCGCTGGCCGCTTGTCGAATTGCTCCTGATGTGCGTCATTACCTAATTCCTTCGCATTTATCGGCAGAGAAAGGCTCAATTATTGCGTTGCAACACCTGCAACTAGCGCCTTACCTGCATTTGGACATGCGCTTAGGGGAAGGTAGCGGCGCTGCGTTGGCTATGCATTTGGTGGATGCGGCTTGTGCTGTGTATAACAATATGGGACTACTCGCTGAAAGTAATATTGTGTTGCCGCGTTAATTATCAGGATAATTTGATAACCCATATTGATTGCTAGCAAATATGAAACTCCTCCGTTCTGTTGAGTGAAATCTCGTATACGATGAATTCGTATATCGTATTTCCTTTACTTCACTGATAAATTTCAATATTTAACTGTTCATGGAAAGTGTTAAGTTAAATTTTACAGGTAAAATTACCTGATTATACCCTATAGATTTCAAGATACATCGCGACGGCAAGGGAGCGAATCCCCGGGAGCATAGCTAACGATGTGACCGGGGTGAGTGAGTGCAGCCAACAAAGAGGCAACTTGAAAGATGACGGGTATATATATGCCAACAAATAACAGCTATAATAAGGAAGAAATAAAATGTCATCGAAAATTATATATATAAACCCTAATCAATCTTTTGAAATCTTTAAGCACGGAAATATAATATTTCCCAATAGCTATCCTGAGGCAATTATAAAAAACAATGGCCCGGCACCCATTAGGGTGATAAATTACTGGGCTCCTCCGATTGGCGATTATAATCAATATAACTATATTGATGTTTACCCCGGTGAGACGAAAACGCTTCTCGCACCTGTTAACGCTGTTTATTTCTATAAAATTATAGTCACCAATCTTAGTCCTATTTACAACACGGAAATTGAAGTGACATCGCAGTTTTGGAATTGGTAGTTGAACTTTCATGGAGCATATTTTAAGAGTTTCACTATTTACCAAACTAAGCAGGAGGCAGGTTTTAACCTGCCATCCTCTATTTTACTTGATACTGAATTTCGCTCTTTTTGATTTTTTTATTCTTGAATAATAACTTTAAGTATTTCAGGTAAATATATCTCGTAATATTTTCTTGTCAATGACTTTCATCATACGTAGTTGTTTTGGATTTCAAGGTTGATTTAAGTAGAATATTTACAGTAGTTGAATTCTATTCCTAACACAAAATGGTTAACAAAATTTTTATTGCCATGAGATTTATCACATTCTTCGAAAATAGAATCAATACTTATATTATATTTCTTCTCAAGATAATATATATTCATGTTTTTGAATGTTGACTAATTGATGGTTTTCTATGGCGAATATAATCTATACCCTATGGATTTCAAGATGCATCGCGGCGGCAAGGGAGCGAATCCCCGGGAGCATAGATAACTATGAGACCGGGGTGAGTGAGTGCAGCCAACAAAGAGGCAACTTGAAAGATGACGGGTATATTTGGAAATTAAGGGTGATAAGCAAGGTTTGATATCACAAGGATGTTCAACGGTTGATTCTATTGGTAATACATGTCAGCTTGGTCATGAAGACCATATATTTGTTTATGAATTGACTTCCAATATAACCAGAGGTCAACATGTTAACCATCAGCCGGTTGAGATAAGAAAGCCAATAGATAAATCTTCTCCTCTGCTGGGGTTGGCTATAACGAATAAAGAATCGCTGCAATGTATTTTTTATTTTTACAGAACATCAACTAAAGGTGGTTTAGAGCTCTATTATAAAATAAAACTCACTGGCGCATATATCTGTGCATTGAATGGCTTTTATCCAAATTCATCTACGCATAATGAATGCCAGCCACAAGAGAGTTTATCTTTGATGTATAAATCAATAACGTGGGAACATATTATGTCCGGCACCAGTGCATATAGCATATGGGAAGACAACGTTTACTGAGGATTTTATGAAAGGGATATCTCATCTTTCTTATGATTTAAATAATTACGCTTCGTCATTGAAGCGTAAAGCACACTTGGCTGCCAGCTTTTTTATAGAAGATAGCCAATTGCGAATGTCATATTTAAAAGAAGTTGATGACTTTGTTAATATAAAAACACGTGAATTTAAAAATACATTTGATGTAAATGAAAAAAAGAGATTGGTTTATGAAGTAAAAGATGAATATGAAATAACGGAAAAAGAATATCAGGCTTTAAGGCGTAAGGATTATACCAAATATATTGTAACCGATATATTTGAAGATCAGGGCGTAGTTAAATACGCAAAAATAGGCGGTGGGGTTGTTGCTGGTATTGTTCAGTCAGTTGCTGGCTTTGCAGTTTTTAATTCAGGTAAGTTGCGAAGATCTAAAACGGTCCAGTCAATGGGGGCTGTTTTGTTCGCTCATGGACTTAATAATGCTTATGAATCTGTTACTCCAATTCTTTATGAAAATCAAGATATAGGTTGGGTCAGAGAAGGCTATCAATATATTTCTCATGTTTTGGGTTATGATGATGATATAGCTGATATTGCTTATAGTTCAGTTGATTTAGTGGCGAGTGCATATGGAACATATGGAATGTTTAAACTTAAACCGGGAGCAGGGAAATTGTTCAGATATATTAATTCGGATTTTTCCAGAAAATGGCGGTTAACACCAAATCCTATTTTAACCATTCAAATATCTGGTAGTATATATAAAGTCAAACTTTTGATAGATGATATAAATAAACTTCATGACGATTGAAATTTATTTTTTATTTTAAAACGAATATAAAAGGCTGCTAATTTTAACCCTGTGATGGGATTACAGCTAACGGAAAGGCTATAATAAATTGAGAATGAGATAAAAAAGAGTAAGTAAATAAATGACATTAATGGAATACTATATTCCTTTTCACTGAAAAACATACCTGATATTATAAATAAACAAACTGAGGTTAACATTATTAATGGTGCAGCAACTTCTTCAGCTATAAATAGTAGATAATGACAAAAACAATCTGTTTTTCTTTGATATTTATCATAAATGTGCGGGTCATCTTTATGCAGGACAAGAAAGCTTCTCTTTATCTTAAGTAATTCTTTTAAGGTGAATCCACTATTTAATATTAATTTTCTTAAGTCGGTTAGGTTCATTTTTTTTGGCTCTATTTATTTGATTGTATGGTTATTTTTATCATATTTAATTTATTGTTTCAACGATTTAATTTGTGTTTTATTTTAAAATGAATATAGAAAATTAACAATTTTGAGCCTGTGATTAAATTACAGCTAACGGAGAGGCTATAGTAAATAAAAGCAGAAATGGCAAAGAATAAGTAAATAAATGACATCAATGAAATGCTATATGTTTTTTCGCTGAAAAACATGCCTGTTATTATAAATAAACTGGGGTTAAATATAGTAATGGTATGGCGATTTCTTCAGCTATAAATAACAGATAATGACAAAAACAATCTGTTTTGCTTTGATATTTATCATAAATATCAGGGTCGTCTTTGTGTAGAATAATAAAGCTTCTCTTTATCTTAAGTAATTCTTTTAAGGTGAATCCACTATTTAATATTAGCTTTCTTAAGTCAATTAGGTTCATTTCTTTAAACTCATTTTTCTAACTCTATAAATTGCTTACCGTAAAATACTTATTCTTTATAACTGTTTGAAGTTTTCTTTTATTTTGAGACGAATATAGAAAATAACTAATTTTATGCATGTGAAAAAATTATAACGATAGCGGTGATAAAAAGATTTATAGCATATGCATATTATTGTTAAAATGATATAAATGATCGATATTAATGATAAATAGGATATTGAATTTTCGTCATAGAGGAAAATCTCCATTATTATGCAACCTACATACATGAGAGCAAAAAATAATACGGGATCGCCGGCATCTTCAGCAAGCACTATTATAACGTTGTAAATATTATCGCTTTTTGTATAATACTTTATTACATATTTTCTTTCGTCATCGTCAAGATTTTTAAAGGTCCTTTGCAGCATAAGAAGCTCTTTAAATGTGAATCCACTACTGAGGGTTAATTTTCTTAATTTCTCCAGATCCATTTATTTAACCTAATAATATTTATTCGATATAATGACTTATTATAACATAACTATTGTTTTGTGATGCTTAATAAATGCTTTATTTAGGCATGTTTTTCGAAGGTTAGTTGTTCTTGCAAATTTTCCAGCTTGTATTAACAGCCGGAACGATAAATTATCACCAAAAAATGAGTAAATTTTTAATAAAATGATAGGAAATTTTTTCCTCTATAGGATTAAAAATTATGTTTTTATGTTATATGGTTTGACTTTTGTTTTGATTTTTTAATTAAATATAGGGCTTGAAAATATATTTTATATATCCGGTTTTTATTTTAAAACGAATATAGCATGTTGCTAATTTTAATCCTGTTATGAAATTACAGTTAACGGAGTGGCTGAAATAGAATAAAGCTGATGTTGTTATTGATAAGTAAACAAAAAACATCAATGGAATTCCATATGCTTTTCCACTGAAAAACATTCCGGATATTATAAATAAGTTAATTAGTGTTGAATATATCAATGGTATAGCGACTTCTTCACCTATAAGTAACAGATATTGACAAAAACAATCTGTTTTGCTTTGATATTTATCATAAATATCAGGATCGTCTTTGTGTAGAATAATAAAGTTTCTCTTTATCTTAAGCAATTCTTTTAAGGTAAATCAGCTATTTAATATTAATTTTCTTAAGTCAATTAAATCCATTTTTTAAACTCGTTTTCTAACTATATGAATTTTTTACCGTAACATGCTTAATTTCTTATATACCCGTCATCTTTCAAGTTGCCTCTTTGTTGGCTGCGTTCACTCACCCCGGTCACATAGTTATCTATGCTCCCGGGGATTCGCTCCCTTGCCGTCGCGATCCATCTTGAAATCCATTGGGTATAATAAATGCTTTATTTAAATCTGTTTTTCGAAAGTTTGTTGTACTTAGTAGTATGGCGCTGCCGTCGTAATAGAAATGAGAGAAAAAAGTGTTATCATAATAAATAAAGCGGAAAAAACATTATCTGATTTCGGTTATTATTTATTACATGATGAATGACAAATTATATATAATGAATTCGTTGACTGTATTTTTTTCACTGTGCTGACAAATTTCAACATTTAACTGTTCGTGGGAAGTGTTAAGTTAAATTTTACAGGTAAAACTACCTATTATATATATTACTAAACAACAGAAATAATAAGGAAAAAAATAATGTCATTGAAAAAAACTATCTCTATAGCTCCTCTTGGAACCGTTGAGATTTATAGTAATAGCGATATTGTAATGCCAAGTGTTGCCCCAACGGCAATTATAAAAAACAAGAGTATGGTACCAATTAGGGCTATCAATTACTGGGCTGGTTTGATTGGAGATTATCAGCAGTATAGTCATGTTGATGTTTATCCTGGCGAACTTAAAATATTCGTAGGACCAAAGAACCTTTTTTACCGCTATAAAATTGTAGTCTCCAATCTTAGCAATACCGAAAATGCAGAAATTGAATTTGTAATGGACCCTTTGTGGAACAAATATGGAATGCCATCAAAAAAGGTATATATGAACTCTAACGAGCCATTTGAATTTTATAGTAAGGGTAATGCAATACTCCCCACTGATTTCGCTGACGCAATTATAAAAAACAATAGCGTGGCATATATTAGGGCTGTAAATTTTTGGGCTGGTCCACTTGGGAATTATAATATGTATAGCTATGTTGATATTTCCCCCGGTAAGACTGAAATACTTGCATCACCTCCTAATATTATTAATTACTATAAAATTGTATTCACCAACATAAGTAACTATGTTCAAAATGTAGAACTTGAAGTTATATCGCATTTATTGTTGGGCTATGATGAATAAATCAGGGGGCAGGTTCTGGCCTGCCATCCTATTTTTTATCTTTATATTGATGATTTTCTTAACGAGGTAAAAGGGGTATATACCCTTCCATCAACGACTAAGAGCAATGCCGGAAGCTTGCTGTTCCAGCATGTTTTTAGCTAAATCGACAATAATTGCCGCGGCTTCGATTGGGGGCGTGCCGCCATGATGAATATTAGAGATACAAGTGCGGTCAGCTTCAACCGTTTTTTCTACAGTCGGTTGGTAAACGGCATAGCAGGAGAGACTTTCCGATTGCCCTAATCCGGGGCGTTCTCCAATCAGTAAAACAACCACTTTAGCTTTGAGTAACTCGCCAATTTGATCTTCGATTTTGACGCGACCATAGCGCACAAAAAACGGTGTGCCGATGCACATTCCTGTTTGTTCCAACCCTTTTAGCAGTGGTGGCACAAGATCTTCGTAGTTGGTGATAATGGCATCGGTAGACAGGCCATCGGAGATAACAACTTGTACATCGGGCGCTGTTTTACACTGTGTCAGTAAAGTTTCTACCGCATTCGCACTGAGTTTTCGCCCTAAATCCGGGCGAGTCAGATAGAGATTTTTGTCGCTGACTTGAGATTGCACTTCTAGCAATCCTTGTTTCTTTATCCATTCAACCGGGACCTCTTTTAACACCGTATCTTTAGAACGGGAGTGATCAGCCTGAAAACGCAGCAATGCCTGAGTACGTGGACGTGGACCGCTGCGGCCGGTACCGACTCTCGCCACCGTGCTGCGGCGTAATTCCTGTAATACTTCTATCCGGTTTGGGTTTTGGACACCGATCCACTGTTTGGCTTCCAAGGAGCCTAAATCCGGCGTACAGCTTTCCGTTTCGTTAGTGATTTCAGGGGATGCATGAGGTTTCAGGTTAGATACCCGCTCGCTTACATTCTCTTCAATTGGTTTTTGGTTCATGATGATTTATCTCAGCAAAGAATCAGAAAAAGAACGATGCATCGCCCGCCCGTGATGTTAAGCGGCCATTTGCCATCAGCCCCATCTGTTCCAGCCAGCGTTCAAACTCCGGTGACGGGCGTAGATTAAGCAGATGGCGGATAGTGGCGGTATCGTGGAAAGCAGATGTCTGGTAATTGAGCATAATGTCATCACCGAGCGGCATCCCCATGATGAAATTACATCCTGCGGTTGCCAGCAAGATCATCAGGTTTTCATTCTGGTTTTGATCAGAGTCTGCGTGGTTGGTATAGCAGCAGTCACATCCCATTGAAACGCCGCTGAGTTTTCCCATAAAGTGATCTTCTAATCCGGCACGGATAATCTGGCGATCATTGTAGAGGTATTCTGGCCCGATGAAACCGACAACAGTATTCACCAGAAATGGGTCATAGTGGCGTGCTAAACCGTAGTTTCGTGCCTCCATCGTCACTTGATCAGCGCCAAAGTGAGCACCGGCGGAGAGGGCGGAGCCTTGTCCGGTTTCAAGATAGAGACAGTTATCGCCAGCAAGACGGCAATATTCCGCGCCAATGGCACGTGCTTCATCTAACATAGCCAATTCTACGCCAAACTCTTTTAGCCCTTTTTCACTGCCGCAAATACTTTGGAAAATCAAACCACCCGGTGCGCCACGCTTAATGGCTTCTATCTGGGTCGTGACATGGGCTAAAACACAGCCCTGTGTTGGGATGGAGAATTTGTCGATTACCTCATAGAGGGTATCTAGTACGCGGGTGAGGTTTTCTACGTCGTCGGTCACCGGGTTGACGCCGATGACTGCATCACCAACGCCAAATGATAGCCCTTCGTAAATCTGGGCCAGAATGCTTTGTACATCGTCGCGGGTATCGTTAGGTTGTAGCCGGGCGCTGAACGTTCCCGGCGTCCCAATGGTGGTGTTGGCTTTTTTGATCACGGGCATTTTTTTCGCGCCATAGATCAGGTCCGCATTGGAGCTGATTTTTGCCACGGCGGCAACGACTTCGGCGCTGATTCCTTTACGCAGAAAGGCGATATCATCCACGCTGGTATCATCGCTTAGTATGTATTCACGCAATTCACCAATGCTCCAGTTTTTTATGCGGGCGTAGGCAATTTCATTAATGTCATCCTGAATAATGCGAGTCACGCAATCCTCTTCATAAGGAATGATCGGATTCATGCGAATATCCGTAATCGTCATTTCCGAGAGGATATGTTTAGCCGCTACGCGTTGTTGGGAACTTTCGGCAGCCACCCCGGCTAGCACATCCCCGGAACGCAATTCGTTAGCCATTGCCAGCACCTGTTTGACATCTTTAAACTGATAGGTCTTACCAAAAAGCTGAGTTTTCAATTTCATGTTTACGCTCTCTCAGGAAGGAAAAGCCAGTGATTTGATAGTGACGGGAACCACAGTGCCATTAAATAGTGGCGTGCCAATGTCGATATAATCCCCGGTGCGGGTGATAACTTCATCAATAACCGCCAGCGGCCGTTCTCCCATCAGAGGATGTAACAGCATGCCCAATGCCTTACCAAAGTCTTGACCTGCAACGATGAGCAGCGGGTGAGAAGAGGGATAGCGTCTGACAAAGTTCTGTAAAGCGGTAATGCATGTCTGCACGGCGGCATAATTCACCGGCAAGGCGTCGGGTAGGGCCAATGCATATAGATCTTGCTCGGCATTCAGATCCATTTGTGTGAGCGCATGTTGCCAGGCTTCTGCCAGTGATTCAGTGGCTTCTGTGTCAGGATGGACGACGGGAATATTGCGCAGTGGTAGTGATAGTGTATCGAGCCAGATAGTGCTGCCGGATAACGATAATGTATGAGCGCCGGCACCAATGACGGTAGCGCGTACGGTTTGTTTTGGCATTTGTAGCGGCAGTTTGGCGAAATCATTATCACGATGGATAGCTTGTGCCAGCAATGGTCCTAAATCGTGAAAACGGAATAGGTCATGATCCGATGTTTCACGATAACATTCTCCTACCCCGCCGGAGAGAGTGACGGCGTAGAGTTCATCACAGTTTGGCAGCGGCTCGGTCATCAGTAATTGTTGCGCCAGAAGTGTGAGTTGCCCGGTAACGACTTCCCACAACAATTGCGACATCCGCGTAGCAATTTGCTGTAATTGCGTGGCTGTCAGATGTTGAATATCTGTGTTTTCGCCAAACAGTGAATCAACGATGAGTGCTCCGGGCGGATGTGCTCGTAAAACGTTCCCCTGAAGATCGGTCTCCAATAAGCGGCCGCCGACATTTAAGCAAGCGGAGGCGATAAGTCGCCCGGCATCGAATAGCGCATAGTTGGCTGTACCGCCGCCGATGTCAATATTGAGCACTCTGGTCATTTTCTGCTGTGAAAGAGCTTGAGCGCCGGAGCCCAAACCGGCAATCACCGATTCCAAATGGGGTCCTGCTGTTGCGACAACAAAATCCCCTAATTTTTGTGCCAGCGTCATAATTGCAGGGCGTGCATTGCATGTTTTCGCGGTTTCACCGGTAATGATAACTGCACCGGAATCGACACTTTTCGGATCGATGTTTGCCGCCTGATATTGTGCTTGGATCAGACTGAACAGTTCGTCTTCACGTAATTGTCCGGCGAAGTCTACGGGGGTAAATAATACCGGGCTTTGCCAGATAATCTCGCGGCTAACAAACTCGTAGCGTGGCACTTGTGATACCGCTGCACGGTTCACCAGTGACAGACGCGAAAAGATCACTTGTGTGGTGGTGGTGCCGATGTCAATACCGACACTAAATAACTCCTTGGCTTCCATCGCTACGCCTCTTGTCTGCAATAAGGCGTATGTTGGCATTTTTTTTTATTAATCAGTATTAAATATCGGCAATTTGGTTGGAAAATCAACTGTAGTCACAAAAATATTAGGGGCCATAATAAAAATGGCGTATACCCGTCATCTTTCAAGTTGCCTCTTTGTTGGCTGCACTCACTCACCCCGGTCACATCGTTATCTATGCTCCCGGGGATTCGCTCCCTTGCCGCCGCGATCCATCTTGAAATCCATAGGGTATAGATACAAGATACAGGGCGAAGTTATTAAGAGAAACAGGCAGATAAGGCGCCAAGATGTCAGAACAGATGGTTATCATCAATACATTAACAAAAATGAAGAATTATTGATCTTACACCAGATCGCGTTGCTGGCTATCGGTTATATATCTTCCAACAGACTTTCGTTACGGGGTGAGAAAAATGATGAATAGCGGAAAAGTTTGGTTGGTCGGTGCCGGTCCCGGCGATGCGGCGCTAATTACTGTCAGAGGATTACATTGTATCCGTCAGGCGGAGGCGCTGGTGTATGATCGATTAGTCAGCCCGGAGCTGTTATCCGAAGCACCTGATGATTGCAAAATGATTAATGTCGGCAAAACGCCGAACTATCACCCAGTGCCGCAACGGCAAATTAATCAAATCTTGGTAGAGTGTGCGCAACAAGGGTTAAATGTCGTCCGGCTGAAAGGGGGAGATCCCTATGTGTTTGGCCGTGGTGGTGAAGAAGCGGAAGCTTTGGCACTGGCGAAAATCCCTTTTGAAGTGGTACCGGGCATCAGTTCATCCATTGGTGGTCTGGCTTGTGCCGGGATCCCGGTCACCCATCGTGATTATGCATCAGGTTTTCATGTTATTACCGGCCATCTGCGTCAGGGAAATGAATCACAGGATTGGGCGACGCTGGCAAAGCTGGAAGGTACGTTGGTGATCTTAATGGGAATGACTCAACTGGCGAGTATCTGTGAGCAATTGATCGCAGGCGGTAAAGCGCCGACAACGCCGGCGGCGGTTGTGATGTATGCTAGCCATCAGCAACAGCAGGTTGCCAGCGCAACCCTGTTAACTTTGGCTCAGCGGGTAGCCGCTCAGGGATTGACTGCACCAGCATTGATTGTGATTGGTGATGTGGTGCGTTTGCGAGAAACACTGGCTTTTAGCCGGGATCATCTATTGTTGTCTTCTGTTCCATCACTGATGGCACTCTGATTCTCTGCTTAACATTTGGGGATACTATTTGATGAGCGAACATGGCGGTAATGTGCTGGAAATGGCGCTGAAAATCGGTGTTACAGTCGAAGAAATGATTGATTTCAGCGCGAATATCAATCCGTTAGGAATGCCGGAATCCCTGAAAACGGCCATTATCGACCAATTGCAATGTGCCGAGTACTATCCTGATACAGAATATCGCCGGTTACATGCAGCGTTAGCGCAGGCTCATCATTGCACTGTCGAAAACCTGATGGCGGGTAATGGTGCGACTGAATTGATTTATGCTGTGGTGAATTATCTTAAGCCGCGCCGAGCCATGTTGTTGATACCGGGATTTGCTGAATATCGACGCGCCTTGCAGCGAGTGGCTTGCCAGATTGATGAGTATGTGATGAGTGAAGCTGATAGCTATCAACCTGATGAACGCTTGTTGATAGCATTAGAGCGCCATCGGCCTGACTGTTTGTTTCTTGCGACACCGAACAATCCGACGGGGTTGATGCCAGATGCTGTGCTATTGCAGGCGATATTTGAACGTTGCCGTCAGCATAATATTGCGTTGATTGTTGATGAGGCGTTTATCGATTTTCTCCCGGATATTGCTGGATTTATTCCTCAGATAGCGCATTTTCCTCGTCTTTATATTCTGCGTTCACTAACGAAATTTTTTGCTATTCCGGGGTTGCGCCTTGGTTATCTGGTCAGCAGTGATGTCACGGGGATTCGAGCAATGAAGCGCTGGCGGGAGCCGTGGACCATTAATGCTTTCGCGGCGTTGGCGGGTGAAATTGTTCTTAATGATAACGCTTACATTCAAGCAACACACCGCTGGTTAGCTGAGCAACAACGTTGGCTTTATCAGGCACTGGCTGCATCACCGGCATTGCGTGTTTGGCCTCCCGCGGCAAATTATATCTTCCTGCGTTGCCTGCGCCCAGAAATCGATCTTCAACAAGTATTGCTGAAACAGAGAATATTGATTCGCCATTGTGCTAATTATCCGGGCTTGAATGCAGCTCATTATCGGGTCGCCATTAAGGGCGAGCATGATAATCGCCGTCTGGTATCGGCGTTACGTCAGGTATTTGGTTATGGCTGAAGCGCGTTGTCCTGCATCGTGTGGTGAACTTATCCAAGGGTGGATTCTTGGTGGTGAGAAATTGATCTCTTGTCCGGTGAATTGGTTTAGCGAAGTGTCTGTTACAGATGGCGTGCCGGGAAAAGAGGAACGTCCCCGTATGCGCCAAGTGATGAAAACTGTTCTGGCGTATTTTGGTTTGTCGATAGAGATGGCGCGAGGTTTACGGATCGCTTTGACTTCTACGATCCCGATGGCAAAAGGGCTGGCAAGTAGTACCTCTGATATTGCCGCTACCGCGCTGGCGACGGCGCGTTATTTGGGGAAAACACTTGATGAAACGACACTGGCTAGCTTTTGCGTACAGCTTGAGCCTACGGATAGCACGTTATTCAGCCGGCTTACCTTGTTCGATCATCAAACAGGTACCACTCAAATTGCATGTGACTGGCAGCCATCTATAGACATTTTGTTATTGGAAAGCCCGGAAACCCTGATCACGGCTGATTATCACCGTTTAGATCGCCATCCGGTATTATTGGAAAATGCCGCAATGCTAGAGCATGCTTGGAAACTATTTTGTCAGGCTGTGACGACTCGGAATTACTGGCGGTTGGGAGAAGCTACGACGCTCAGTGCACTGGCCAGTCAAAAGTTGTTGGTAAAACCGGCGTTTGACAGTTTGTTGGAATTGGTAGAGCGGAGTGGGATCTACGGGCTGAATGTTGCTCATAGTGGCAGTGTCGTCGGGTTATTGTGTGATCGCCACCATCATGATGTTGAATACCTATGCTGGTGGCTGAAACAGAGGGGCATAATTCGTTTTTATCCTCGTCAGCACTTGCTGACCATGATACCGGGTGGTGTGCGTTAACTGTAGGAGGAGACTTATGTTGGATTATTTGCCGATGTTTTGTCAGATCCGGGATAAAACCTGTCTGCTGGTTGGAGGAGGTCAGGTAGCCGAGCGTAAAGCGCGTCTGTTATTAGATGCTGGCGCACATCTATTAGTTAACGCACGGGAATTTACCCCACAATTTAAGATATGGGGGGATAACGGCCAAGTGACACTCATTCGCAGTGAGTTTGAGCCTCACTGGCTTGAGCATAGTTGGCTGGTTATTGCTGCTACTAATGATGCGGCGGTGAATAGCTACGTGTGTGATTGTGCGACGGAGCGCCGCATTTTTTGTAATGTGGTGGATGAACCACAGCAAGCCAGTTTTATCACACCGTCAGTGATTGATCGTTCACCATTGGTGATAGCTATCTCCTCCGGGGGGAATGCGCCAGTATTGGTCAGATTATGGCGTGAAAAACTCGAACGGCTGCTACCGATGCATCTTGGCCGTCTGGCCGCTTACGGTGGAACACTTCGCCAGCGGGTAAAACGACATTTTCATCATTTGGCGGCACGTCGTCACTTTTGGGAGCGGTTTTTCACTGATGAGCGATTAATGCAATCGTTGGTCAGTCAAGATCGTCAACAAGTTGATCGGGTGGTAGAAACATTATTCTCTGAGTCATCTCAAGCGAATACAAACAAAACAAACAGTTGACTAATATATTGGAGCCGGACAAATGAGTGAGGAGCGATATAAACAGAGAAAACAGCGGCAAAAAGAGAGATTTATGGCACAAGTTGCAGCCGCTCAGGAAAACCGGGGGATTGTCATTATCTATACCGGTAATGGTAGAGGGAGAACCACCGCAGCAATGGGAACGGTTGCACGAGCGTTGGGTCATGGATTAAAGGCTGGCGTTATCCAATTTATTAGGGATGAATGGTCAGCCGGCGAGCGTACTTTGTTGCAGTCGCATGGGATAGAATTTCAATTAATATCAATGAACCTGACTGGAGAAATGCAAAATCGTACTCAGGATATTGCCGCTTGTACTGAGGTTTGGCAGCATGCGTTGCGCATGATGCGTGATCCTGAATTATCATTGGTAGTGCTTAGTGAATTGGCTTGCGCGATAAATAACGGTTATCTATTGCTCGACGAAATTATCAAGGCATTAAACGGACGGCCAATTAATCAGACGGTAATCATTACCGGACAAGATTACCCTGTTGAATTAATTGAATTGGCTGATACGGTGAGTGAAATGTGTCCGGTAAAATATGTTTTCACTTAATTATGCGTTTTCCGGTCATCACATTAGATGAAGAGTGATTCATGTTTTTATCTTGTTTAACCAATGCATTAATTTCTCTCATGGTGATATTTGATACTGTGCCAGATTGATGAAAACGCTCAGCCATTTTCTGCATTTTGATGAGTCGATTATTATTCATTACATGTTACCTCGATTAATAAATCAGATGATATACCCGTTATCTTTCAAGTTGCCTCTTTGTTGGCTGCACTCTCTCACCCCGGTCACATAGTTATCTATGCTCCCGGGGATTCGCTCCCTTGCCGCCGCGATGCATCTTGAAATCCATAGGGTATAAGTTGTCTTCAAGATTATTATTGATATTAACAAATTTTTTGGCTAATAGATTATAAACTTTCAACAGTTTATTGGGAATGTCTTGAGTTAGTGAATTGTTGTCCATGAAAGCTGCGAAATCATCAGTGGTAAAAATTTTCATTGAGAGTATTTATTATTAAAATTATAATTAGCCAAATGTGATTGTATTTTTTGGGTGTTAAAAGTATACTGGATAATTATTTTTCAAATAATTTAAGGTTAATAATAAAGTTTTCTCCTATGTTTACTTGGATTAAGTATATAAAAACCAATTAATATTGAGGTGATTAATTAATTGGTTATGATGAACTTTATTGAATATATATTCAATAAAGCTTGATAATACATTAAATAAATTCCATGCAATGTATTTCACCATCCAATAATTTTAATTTATTTACAAGTTGGGATTTATATCTAATATTGTCGGTGGAATAAATATAACGTTAATTTAGGTTTTGATATGTAAAAGAATTACAGGTTCACGCAATCCATATTCTGTTGCACATTTTATTAAGTTTCAAACAACGCATGATTATTTAATTTATAAATTAAGAGGTTTAATATGTCTATTGAAAATATCGATGTAGCTGAACAAACAACTGGCAAGGATTCAGTTGTACTTGGACATGCAGAAGCGCCAGCAGTACATTCTATCGCAATTGGTGCTTCACCCCGAAATTCTAAAACCATCAGTGAAGCGGCTATTGCGATTGGGCAAAACCAAATTGCGGGTAAACAAGGTGATGCGAAAGTCATTTGGCCTATTGCGATTGGTGCTGACTCTGTATCCAACGGCCTGGCTTCTATCGCTTTGGGACAAAAGGTGACGGCTAGTGCGGCTCAGTCCGTGGCGATTGGTCAACACTCCTCTGCAACAGAAAAAGGGAGCATTGCATTAGGCGCAGATTCTATTGCTAATAAACCGAATGTTGTTTCTGTAGGAAAAACCGGCCATGAACGTAAAATTATACATGTTGCGGCCGGTGAGATTTCAAATCACAGTAATGAGGCGGTTAATGGTCAGCAGTTATATGCTGAATCGGCAAGGATTGATATATTATTGGATGCAAAGAATCAGGAATTGGGAGAGAAGATTCAATCTCTGGAAAGTGATATAGCTAATCTTACTCTGTTGGTTCAGAATAGCGTGGATGATGTTGCATCATTGAAGAAACGGCTTCTCGATGCATTGAATTATTAATATCCGTTGGTTGTTGTTTCATATATTCTTGGCTATAAGGCTGAGAATATATGATGAATTATTTGGTGGTAGGATTATTATTTGATAATGATTTATGGGATATGTCTCAGTGAATAATGTAATAATTTTCCTGCTCGATTTAACATACTAACTTCATTTTCTTGGGTAAATATATGATTGGATTATTCTTGATGGAAAATACCAAGTGATAATAATTTAATTCCTGAATTAAGAGGTATATATGTCTACAGAAGATATGAATATAACTGATCAAAAAGTTGGTAAAGATTCCGTTGTTGTTGGGAATGCAGAAGCACCAGCAATATATGCTATAGCGATTGGTGCTTCACCACTAATTTCTAAATCAATTAGTGAGGGCGCTATTGCTATTGGGCAAAATCAACTGGCGGGTAGAGAAGAGAAAGAGAATGAGAATGATAAAGTCAAATGGCCCATTGCAATTGGCGCTGATTCTGTATCCAGTGGTTCAGCTTCTATTGCCCTAGGGCAAAAGGTTGTTGCTAGTGGGGCTCAGGCAGTAGCGATTAGTCAAAACTCCACGTCAACAGGAAGTTCGAGTGTTGCAGTGGGATCAGGCTCTATATCCAGTGGTTCAGCTTCTATTGCTCTGGGGAAAAAAGCGATTGCCAGGGGGAATCAGGCAGTCGCAATTAGTCAAAATTCCTCTGCAACAGGAAATGCTAGCGTTGCATTAGGAGACAGTTCTGTATCCAGCGGCTCGTCTTCTATTGCTCTGGGGCAAAAGGTTTCTGCCAGTGGGTCTCAAGCAATTGTGATTGGTCAAAACTCTTCTGTAACAGGAAGTAGGAGTATTGTATTAGGATCAGACTCTAAATCCAGCTCTTCGTCTTCTATTATCGTGGGGCAAAAGGTGAATATTAGTGCGTCTCAGGGAATTGCGATTGGGCAAAACGCCTCTGTAACAGCAAATGGGGGCATTGCATTAGGCGCAAATTCTGTTGCCAGCAAATCGAATGTTGTTTCTGTAGGAAGACCGGGTAATCAACGTAAGATTGTGAATGTTGCTGCCGGGGATATTTCCAAGAACAGTACGGAGGCAGTGAATGGTCAGCAATTATATGCTGAATTGGCAAGAATGAATACATTGGATATAAAAAATAAGCAACTGGAAATGGATATTAAAAAGCTGGAGAGTACTATAGATGATCTTACCCATTCTATTACTCATCTTACTCTGTTGTGCCAGAAAAATGCGGATGAAGTTGCTTTATTGAAGAAGTGAATTTTTAACGCATTGGATTATTAATAACAAATGGATTCGGTGAAACTAATAAGTGCATTTTCAGGAGGGAAGGTGAGTTGCTATTACCTTAACACCTTTCCTTTTCCAAAGGAAAATGCACTGAAGTCCATCAACCATTATCAAAATGTTGAAACGAAATCAGGAAATAAAAAATGGATTAGCCGGTTAATTTGGCTGGGGGTTAAGTCCTTCACATAAAAGCCAGCTTGGAAACTGGCCTTACACGCATCGGTTAAAAAGCAGACTTACAGAAAGCAAGGTGTTGACAAGTAGACAACAACATGATGAACACTTGATATGAAAGATGTAACAGATTTCATGATGAACTCTCTTTATTGATAAAATGTGATTTGTTTCACGAAAATCTAAATTGTGGCTGTGATTTTAATCAGAAAAACTTCAGAGTCAAGCAGTTTTTAAAAATTATTTTAAAGATTAAAATAATTTTGTATCGATGTTTTAGGTGGTAAAGTGAGCGAATCTTTATTTTCATTCACCTGTGTTATACGCTATAAACAATCTTGTATTTTGGGTTTCCTCCAAAGATTAGCGAGTACTTTGATCCAATAAAAGATTAGGCAAAAAGTAAAAAATGAGCTTATTGGCATGTTAAAAATATCTCTACGATATAATAAGTCATTCTTATTTCTTTAGTTAATTAATTCAATAAACATTATCAGAAAAAATCATAGGAATCTAGAAGGAGTATTTTTTAAATATTGCGTTATTTATTACTGCCAGTCATACAAAAATAGTTAACATTCTAATTGAGAATAAAATCCTATTGTTGTTTTTTTTGAACTAGACTTTGATTGATGTGGAGTTGTGATAAATCATTTTTACAATAATTTTATATATTAATCATAAAATAATGTTATTTAACTCAAGGAGGACATATGAGTCCCAAGAATGATTTTAAAGCTTTTTCTACTGGTAATGATGCTAATGTAGTGAGTCAGGAGGAATATGAAGAAAGTCAAAATTTACGGACTGGGTTTTTACCGGATAATATTTCCACTCATTTACTAAATAAGGTATTACGTCAATCGTCAACCATAGCATCTGTCATAGCGAATTTTGTCGCAATACAATCAGGCAATAATGTTCTGGATGACGGTGATGTAGCTAAACTTACCACACAATTAAATAGCGCTTTAGAACAAAAAATCACAATAGGAATTCCTCATGCTACATTAATGCAAAAAGGTATTATTCAACTTACCAATGCAGTTGGCGATAGTGATACATTAGCAGTGACACAAAAGCTGGTTCAGGAAATAGTCAACTCATTACTTGAAAAGATTAATAATAGAGTACCCAATAGTCGGAAAATCAATGGAAAGACGTTGGCTGAAGATCTTGATATTTCAGTAATTGATGTTGGCGCTAAAAGGCCGGGTGATATCTATTTTTCTGCACATTCGACATTAGATTTGGCTAAAGGGGAATATATTGCGAACGGAGATACTTATACGGTTGACTCAACTGTTGGTAGGGCATTGAATAAATTATCCGATGTATATAAGGCACATTGGGGAATCGAACAGGATAAAGATAAAATCAACCTGCCGAATCTATATTTTTATGGGCGCGGGGTATTCATGCGCGCCGGCATGAGACCTGGTGTGATACAGGAAGATGCGATTAGAAATATTACAGGCAGTCTGGGATGGTGGAATCAAGGGCTATTTTCTAATGCCAGAGGCGTATTTGAGGGGGTCAGTAATGATCTTAGAACAAGCGTCCAGACAGGAAGGTTTGATGGATATTCACATTATTCATATGCAACTTTTAATGCATCACAAGTAGTACCGACGGCAGATGAAAATCGCCCACTAAACGTCAGTATGATACCTATAATTTATTTGGGAGTATAAGGCAATGATAAATTATTATTTTGATAATACTAAACTACATCGACCATTTATTGGCGCGGTTGATGCTAATCCGGGTAGTGAACCTCCAGTGAATGCTTTACGAATACAACCATTATTTAAAGATGGATTTTGGCCGTGTGAAAAGTCAGGGCAATGGGAGCTCGTTGAAAATAAAAAAGGAATCATGATTTATGATATTGAATCAGGGCAATCACAGGAAAATAGAGAAGTCATTATTCCTGATGGTTTTATAGAACAGCCAAGGCCGTCGCAATATCATAGATGGAATGGAGAATGGTCAATTTCGAAAGATGATGAAGAAAGATGGAAAAATGATATTCAGCAAGTCGTCATTAACGACGCAGAAAATAAGAGACAACAACTTTTATTCACTGTAAATAAGAAGGTAACACCACTGCAAGATGCTGTTGATTTAGATATTGCTACAGAAGCTGAAAAAGATGCTTTATTAATATGGAAGAAATACAGAGTCATGCTGAACAGGATAGATATTTCACAGGCTCCCAATATCGAATGGCCGGAACAGCCAAAGTAACGAAAGTGGCCTGAATAAACAGGCCATTTATACTGTGGTTTTATTTGTTCTGAAGTTGAAATATAAAAATAAATAATGACGGATTGAAATAATTTATATATTGAATATGAATGACTTGAATATATTTACAGATGAAAGTTGTTGGGGTTTTTTCTTGCCGATAATGATATAAAAATAATTATTCTTCTAAGTTAGAAGAACATTTTATTATTATTTTTATGAATTAAACTATGGCTGCTTTAAATTATTAATGATTACTTTAATAATAATTCAATATGTTGATTATATACCCAATGGATTTCAAGATGGATTGCGACGGCAAGGGAGCGAATCCCCGGGAGCATAGATAACTATGAGACCGGGGTGAGTGAGCGCAGCCAACAAAGAGGCAACTTGAAAGATAACGGGTATAGATGATGCTATTTAATCTAAGGGGTGTATATGAGTACTAAGAATAATTTTAAGGCTTTTTCTATTAGTAATAATGCTAATGTAGTGAGTCAAGAGAAATATGAGAAAGATCAGAGTTTGCAGGCTGGGTTTCCACCAGATAATATTACTAGTAATTTGCTAAATAAAGTATTACGTCAATCGTCAACAATCGCATCTGTCGTGGCTAATTTTATTGCGACACAATCTGGCGGTGATGTTCTGGATGATGGCGATATAGCGAAACTTACCGAGCAATTAAGTAAGGCTTTAAAACAAAAAATCACAACAGAAGTTCCAAATGCCTCATTAACACAAAAAGGCATTGTTCAGCTTACTAATGTGCTGGGCGATAGTGACACATTAGCTGTTACGCAAAAGCTTGCTCAGGAAATAGTAAATTCATTGTGTGAAAATATTAATGCTAAGGTATCTAATACCCGAAAAATTAATGGGAAATCATTGTCTGAGGATATCACTATTACTTCTCAGGATATTTTAGGTGGGCAGGCGATTAGTTTAGGTGATAAGGCGGATTTAAATAGCTATAAAACACCGGGAATTTATCATCAAGAGTATGATGCTCATGCCAAAAATGGCCTTAATTATCCTGAATTTCTCGCCGGTGCCCTTGTTGTATTGAAATCGGCAGGGACTGTTCAACGTTATTTTGTCTATAATAGTAGTCGAGTATATACACGTAGTCAGTTTCATGATAATCCGTGGACACCTTGGACTAGAGAATATAATACGCTGAATAAACCTACGGCTGATGAGATTGGCGCATATACAAAAATAGAATCTGATTCTCGATATATTGCGGGAATTCGCAGGGTGAATGGAAAATCTTTAGCTACGGATGTCACTATTACTTCTCAGGATATTTTGAATGGGCAGGCAATTAGTTTAGGTGATAATGTAAATTTAGATCACTGTAAAACACCAGGAATTTATTATCAGGATTATAATGCTCATGCTAAAAATGGCGTCAATTACCCTGAACCGCTTTCTGGTTCGCTTATTGTGTTGAAAGCGGCAGGCGTTATTCAACGTTATTTTGTTTATAATAGCAGTCGAGTATATACGCGTAGCCAATTTCACGATAACCCATGGACACCTTGGGCACAAGAATATAACTCGTTGAATAAACCTTCTGACAGGGTTATTAGCGGGTATACAAAAGCAGAAGTAGATAACCTAGTTAATGCTAAAGGAAATAAAAATACAGCTTTGAAATCAGTGAATGGTTGGTGGAAATGTGGGGATACCGGGGTGATTTATCAGTGGGGGATTGTGAATTGGGCAGCACATGATACACCAGTTAATTTTCCTATTCAGTTTCCTAATGCTTGTGTAAATGTTTCGTTGACATTAGGTGATAAATCTAACCTAGAATCATCATATAATGTTGTTGCAAGACATTTGTCTGTAACAGGATTTAGTTATTGGGCATACGAGACTGAAAGCTCTGCATTTTGGTTTGCAATAGGATATTGATATGTAATTTGTAATGCAAAAATAGATGTTTTTATTTTTGAATTTCCTCTTAAAATAATATTATTCAATTTGAGGATTGTATATGAGTGCCAAAAATGATTTTAAGGCTTTTTCTATTAGTGATAATGCTAATGTAGTGAGTCAAGTAAAGTATGAAGAAAACCAGAGCTTACAGATTGGATTTCCGCCAGATAATATTCCTGTTAATCTGTTAAATAAGGTATTACGTCAATTGTCAACAATATCATCTGTGGTAGCTAATTTTATTGCGACACAATCTGGCAATGATATTTTGGATGATGGTAATATAGCTAAACTTACCGATCAACTAGATAGGGCCTTAGAGCAAAAAATTGCAGCAGAAGTTCCAAATGCCTCATTAACACGAAAAGGTATTGTTCAGCTTACCGATGTAGTGGGTAATAGTGATACATTAGCGGTTACGCAAAAGTTGGTTCAGGAAATAATAAATTCGTTACATGAAAGTATTAATACCAGAATACCAAATACCCGAAAAGTTAATGGGAAAGTATTAACTGAGGATATTAATATTACTTCTCAGGATATTCTTGCTGGACAGGCGCATAGTTTAGGTGACAATGCCAATTTGGATAATTATAAAATACCGGGGATTTATCACCAAGAATATAATGCTCATGCCAAAAATGGTAATAATTACCCTGAGTTGTTCGCTGGTTCGCTGGTTGTATTGAAAGCAGCCGGGGTTATTCAACGTTATTTTGTCTATAACAGCAGTCGGGTATATACACGTAGTCAATTTCATGAAAGCCCGTGGACGCCTTGGGCTAGAGAATATAACACACTGAATAGACCTACTGCTGGAGAAGTTGGAGTATATGCAAAAGCAGAGTCTGATGCTCGATATATCACAGGACTCCGCAAAATTAATGGAAAAGCTTTGGCTGCGGATATCAATATTACTTCTCAAGATATCTTCGCCGGGCAGTCGATTAATTTAGGTGATAACGCGGATTTAAATAGTTATAAAATACCCGGGATTTATTATCAAGAGTATAATGCTCATGCCAAAAATGGCGCGAATTACCCTGAGCCATTTGCGGGTTCGCTTATTGTGTTGAAAGCGGCAGGCGTTATTCAACGTTATTTTGTTTATAACAGCAGTCGAGTATATACGCGTAGCCAATTTCACGATAATCCGTGGACACCTTGGGCACAAGAATATAACTCGTTGAATAAACCTTCTGACAAGGCTGTTGGGAAGAATAGGGAAGCAGGATCTGATAGTATTCATGCTGCAACCAAAGAGGAGTTAATACAGCAAGCAGAATATGATAAGTCTCAGTTATTGACTAAAGTTAATAATCTTGTCGCGCCACTACAAGACGCTGTTGATTTAGGTATTGCTTCCGAAGCAGAAAAAGCAGTTCTACTGGAATGGAAGAAATATAGAGTAATGTTGAGCAAAGTTGATATTTCACTGGCTCCTGATGTTGAATGGCCGGATCAGCCGAAATAATGAAAAATGGTCTGAATAAACAGATTATATAGGATTGTGGCATGATGGGTTTATCTTTCGTGCCAGCGGAGTATATATCGGATTGTTTGTTGTTGCTAATGATATAAAACAGTTATCCCTTTTAGTTATAAAAATATTTCGTTTTTATTGATAATTCAATCTGCTTATTATGAAACAATGTTATTTAATTTAAGGATATGTATATGAGTGTCATAAATGATTTTAAAGCTTTTGCTATTGATAGTAATGCTAATGTAATAAATCAGCAAGGATATGAAGCGAGTACAGAGTTGCAAGATGGGTTTCCACCCTATTCTATGACGCCACACATCTTAAATAAGGCATTACGTCAAGCATCAACGATAGCCGCGGTTGTAGCTGATTTCATTGGGGAACAATCTGGTCAGGATGTTATAGATGATGGTAATGTAACTAAACTCACCGCACAATTAAATAAAGCTTTAGAACAAAAAGCCATAATAGGAATTCCCAATGCCTCATTAACCCAAAAAGGTATTGTTCAACTTACTGATGTGATTGGTGATAGTGATACATTGGCTGTGACGCAAAAGTTAATTAAGGGAATAGTCGAATCATTACTTGTAAATATTAATAGCAGAGTACCTGATAATAGGAAAATCAACGGGAAGGCATTGACTGAGGATATTACACTTTCCGCGATTGATGTTGGCGCTAAGCGACCGGGTGATATCTATTTATCTGCACATCCGGCATCAGATTTAGCTAAAGGAGAGTATATTGCGAATGGTGCTGTTTACCCAATTGATTCGGCTGTTGGTAGTGCATTAAATAATTTATCTGATGCATATAAGGCAGCATGGGGAATCAAACAGAATGGCGATAAAATCAACCTTCCTAATCTGTTTGTTGAGGGGCGAGGGGTATTTGCGCGTGCTGGATTGACACCTGGTGTGATACAGGGCGATGCAATTAGAAATATTACAGGTGATGTAGGATTGTGGAATGATGGGCTTATTGCTCGTGCCAGCGGAGTATTTTATGGTGTTAATGCGAGTTCTAAAAATAGCCTTGCGAGGAAGAATGCTCCTGATGAATATGCAAAATTCTCACATGCCACTTTTGATGCATCAAGAGTAGTACCAACGGCAGACGAAAACCGCCCATTAAACATTAGTATGATACCGATAATTTATTTAGGTGTATAAAATTATTATTTTGAGAGTGTTAAGTTAGCACTTATTTATTGGTTCATCCGATGTTAATTCAGGTAGTAATCTTTCAGTGAATGCTATAAGAATATAGCCAGAATTTAAATATGGATTTTGGCTATATATGAATAACATGGAAAATGACAAGGGAAAATCGCCGTTAACGGGCCTGAATAAATGGGTTGTTTATTCAGGCCATTTTGTTAGTGTTATAATTAAAATATTGTAATAGTTATATTCTTGACTTAAAGGAAAAAGAATTGAAGGAAAAAGAAAGATATGGGAAATAATAGTTTTCAATATTGAATATAATGATTTTTGGGATGTTTTTGATTGCGATGCATTGGTTATTTATTGTTGCCAATTATATAAAAATAGTTACTCATTTTAGTTATAAAAATATTTCATTATTGTTTTTATAAACTAGACTATTATTGATGTGAATTGTGAGAAATCATCTTTAGTGATAGTTCAATATGTTTATTATGAAATAATGTCATTTAATTTAAGGAAATGTATATGAGTGCCAAAAATGATTTTAGAGCTTTTGCTGTTAGTAATAATGCTAATGTACTTAGTCAGCAAGGCTATGAAATATATCCGGATTTGCCAGTTGGGTTTCCAGATAATCAGTATATTCCTAATCACGTATTAAATAAGGTATTGCGTCAAACATCAACCATATCATCTGCTATAGCTGATTTTATTGCGACAGAATCTGGCACTGATGTTTTGGATGACGGTAATGTATCCAAAATCACCACACAATTCAAAAGCGTGTTAGAACAAAAAATTGCGAAATGTTGTAATCTTAATGTGAATACGGCTAACAAGGTTGTGAACGGTTGGTGGAAATGTGGTGATACTGGAATAATTATTCAGTGGGGGCAAGCAAGCGGCTCTATGAATATAAATGATTACAGAAATTTCACCATCCCATTTCCTAATGCTTGTTTTCAGATTGTTGCAACATATCCTGATTTTGGTAATTATGGATCTGGGGTTGCTGCTATGCCTATTTCTGCAAGTCAATTTATTGTGACGTGCAGAAATTCTATACACGAGCTATCAAATAATTTAGTGAGATATTTGGCGATAGGATATTAATTATGTATTTTTATAGTGCAAAGACAAATGCATTCTACCCAATAGAATTGAAACAAAATTATATTGCTTCTGGTTCATTGCCTGATGATATTATGGAAGTTAGTATTGATATTTATCAAGAATATGCTGTCAGTAATGTACCAGAAGGAAAATATCGTGTAGCAGGTCAAAATGGTTTACCGGAATGGGCCGATATTCCTCCACCAACAAAAGAAGAATTGCAGCAGTATGTTGAAAGTAAAAAACAACAATTTATTGTGGAAGCTAGCCAGCAGATAGCACCATTACAAGATGCTGTTGATTTAGGAATTGCGACTAAAGAAGAGGAAGCGGCTCTGTTGGTATGGAAAAAATATAGAGTAATGCTGAACAGGGTTGATACTTTACAGGCTGCCGATATTGAATGGCCGGAACAGCCAAAATAATGACATTGACCTGAATAAACAGATTATTCTTATAATGGTTTTGTTAACATTAGGTCATAAGTCTGACTTAAAATCAGCACATAATATTGTTGCAAGATAATTGTTTGTAACAGGATTTTATTATTGAATATACTCGAAATAAATCTTTTTATTTTGGTTTGCAATAGGGTATTGAACAGTGCAAAAGTAAACACCTCTTATCTTCTAATTGATACCAAAAACGGGATGTTTTAAGTCAAGCTGCTATTAAAGTCTGAGTTCTGTATTTAACAGGACTCGGATTTTTTAATCTCAATATCAAATTAGCGATGCTTGAAGAACTTATCCAATTCCGCAGCGCGGGGCTAAATAGATGTGCTCAGATTATTCACAGTTGTGTAGCATCAGGCTAAATATTTCCTGATAACTTTGAGAAAATCAAGAGTTGAAAACATAATTAGTCTCCTGAGGGGGGAATTGCGAGTTAGAAAAAATTCAGGTTGTGATTTTAACTTTAATGTATTTAGAATAATGCTGAAGTATTACCGGCAATTCGTAAGACGGGAAGTTATCACAGTTCGATGATTTCTGACTTGCCATCTAAGGGACAAATTTTAATGACATTCGAAAACGGTGTAACAGTCAGAGTCGAAAAGCTTTAACGAAACCCCGCCATTGTAGCAGGTTTGTTTCTTGCTCATTAGTTATTATAGACATTCATTGCATTACAATTGCATTACAATGTAATTCAATGAGAGTTCTTTACATGGCTACAAACCAATTAGTACAAACCCGTATTGATGGGGAGATCAAAGCAGAGGCGGCTGCGGTTCTGGCTGCTATGGGGCTGACTGTATCAGATGCCGTTCGCATGATGTTAACGCGAGTAGCAAGAGAAAAAGTGTTACCTTTTGAGCCTTTGATACCCAACGAGACAACAATAGCCGCAATGAAAGAAGCTCGCAAAGGTTGCGGTAAATCATTCTCCACAGTGAAAGATTTAATGGCCGATCTCAATGAGGACGATTGATTACGCAAGCCAGTTCAAGCGAGATTACAAGAGAGAAAAGAAAGGTCGGTATCGTGAAATTCTTGATGATGCACTGATGCAAGTGGTTGAATTATTGGCTTCTGATAGCTTGTTGGAGCCGAAATATTGCGATCATGCTCTTTCTGGTGATTGGAAGGATTTTCGAGATTGTCATATTAAGCCTGACTTGATACTGATTTATCAGAAACCCGATGCGGATACATTGCGCCTTGTCCGCCTTGGTTCCCACTCAGAACTTGG